>JAERTH010000020.1 GCA_016844955.1 Fidelibacterota bacterium
TAGGGTCCGCCAGAATTGGCGCAGGATCCCATTGAGATAACATATTTTGGCTCAGCCATTTGCTCATATAAACGTTTCACACGGGTGGCCATCTTTAAAGTGACGGTACCAGCGACGATCATTACGTCAGCCTGGCGAGGTGACGAACGTGGCATAGCGCCAAAGCGTTCTAGGTCATGACGAGCTGCGGCAGCAGACATCATTTCAATGGCGCAACAGGCCAAACCGAACTGGAAATACCATTCTGATCCAGAACGGGACCAGTTCAGCAGTTTATCTAAAGAAGTAATGAGAATATTCTCATTGAATTTATGGTTCAATGCACCCATTTATTTGGTCTCCGCTTCATGCAGCTTGGACGCAGAGTAGCGACCGGTGCCATATTTTAGTTTCATTTTCACCCAATCCAGATCCCCTTTGACCCACACATATGCCAACCCGACAATCAGGATCAGCATAAATACAAAGACCTCCACAAAGGTCAGGAATCCCATATCCTTGAACACAACAGCCCAGGGAAACAAGAATACAACTTCCACATCGAAGATGATAAAGATGAGCGCTACTACGTAGAATCGGATGTTGAACTGAAGCCAACCCTCCCCTTCCGGTTCCTCACCACATTCATAAGTGTCCATCTTAAGCTCAGTTTTATTTTTCGGGGATATCAGTTTTTGAATGATGAACCCGATGTACATGAGAGAGAAGGCCACAGCACCGAAGGCTAAGGCGATTCCATAATGTTCCTGCATGATCTCTAAAGTGCCCTTTCTTTCAACATTCGGTGCGCAATATAGACGGTTCCCTGAGTGTCTTCAAGAACCGAATCCGGCTCAATTTTCAGGATGTCCCATGGGACAATCTGTCACCCCAGCTTCGGCAATCTTCATGCCACAGTATTTGATTTTGGCAATAAATGAATTGCAGCTCTACCCTTCGTGCAATTGCCTGTCAGGTAAAATTTCGCCTACCCCTGAGCATCTACCACGGCGATGGCCGTCATATTAGCCACATCCTGCACACTGGTTGACCCCACTTGAAGGATGTGAACGGGTTTTTCCATACCGACTAGAATTGGACCTATCGCCTCAGCACCACTCAATCTGTGCACCAGCTTATAGCTGATATTGCTGGATTGAAGATCTGGAAAAATGAGGACGTTGGCTGACCCCTGTAATTTACTAAACGGATAATGCTCCTTCTGGATCTCCGGCAGGATAGCCAGATCAGCATTCATCTCACCATCAATCATAAGCTCAGGGTCTTTGTCACGGACAAGCTGAACTGCCTCACTAACCTTTTTGGCATAGGCATGTTTTGAGGAGCCAAAATTCGAAAAGCTCAACATGGCTACCCTGGGAGTCAACTTCCAGCGTTTCGCCTGTTCGGCGGCCATGAGGGCAATTTCGGACAACACCTCAGCCGAAGGATCTATATTTACAGTCACATCAGCAAAAATCTTCATCCCGTCTTTAAAGATGAGTAAAAATAATCCAGCGACATGCTTCATTCCATCTCGAGGCTTAATGATCTGCAGGACGGGACGCAGGGCATCTGGGTACTGTTGTGTGATACCGGAAATCATGGCATCCGCCTCCCCCATGTGGAGCATCATGGCAGCGAATGAATAACGACGTTCCATAAATCGCTTGGCGCGACTCAGGGTAACCCCTTTGCGTTGTCGCATCTTATAAAATTCTTCTATAAATTCTTTCCGACGCTCACATTTCATTGGATCAACAATTTCCACTCCATCCAGGGAAATATTCAACTCTTCTGCGATGCCCTTTATCTTTGCCTCTCGCCCAACCAATATGGGGGTGGCGATACCTTCCTGGCGTACCAGGAGGCTGGCGCGTATAATTCTGGAATTCTCACCTTCAGGATAGATAACCCGTTTGGGTGATGCCTTGGCGCGATTGTAAAGGGTTCGCATGAATTCACGCCCTTTACCCAACCTGGCCTCAAGTTCCTCCCGATATCGATCAAGATCGATCTGCTTTTGTGCCACGCCAGTTTCCATAGCAGCCTTGGCAACAGCCACCGATTCCCACATCAATACTCGTGGATCAAAGGGCTTGGGGATAAGGTAATCACGGCCAAACTCAAGGTGATCCAGGCCATAGACTTGAATAACCTCATCCGGCGTGTCTTCTTTGGCCAAGGCAGCCAGAGCCAAGGTTGCAGCCACTTTCATCTCTTGATTGATTTCGGTAGCCTGAACATCCAGAGCCCCTCTGAATATGAAAGGGAAACCCAAAACATTATTCACCTGGTTCGGGTAGTCAGACCTGCCTGTGCCCATGATGGCGTCGGGCCGGGCTGCCATTGCTTCAGGATAAGTGATTTCCGGATCAGGATTGGCCATGGCAAAAATGATGGGGTTGGGTGCCATGGTTTTTAAATCATCGCCCACAATGATGTCCTTCATGGACAGTCCTATAAACACATCAGCGCCATCCAACGCTTCCTGAAGTGTGCGGTGTTCGGTTTCATTGGCAAAGGGGAGTTTATACTCGTTCATGCCATCTGTGCGCCCCTTGTAAATCACGCCTCGGGAATCACACATAATCAGATTTTCTCGCTTAGCACCCATGCGAATGTAATGGTCACTACATGAAAGTGCCGAGGCTCCGGCGCCAGAAACTACAATCCTGATATCTTCCATTTTTTTACCGGCCACTTCCACTGCGTTGAGCAAAGCAGCGGCTGATATAATAGCCGTCCCATGCTGGTCATCGTGAAAAACTGGGATATTCATTTCAGCTTTCAGCTTCTGCTCGATATAAAAACACTCAGGAGATTTAATATCCTCCAGATTGATGCCCCCAAAAGTGGGCTCCAGCAATTTCACGGCATCAATGAATTTGTCTGGGTCCTCAGTATCAACCTCGAGATCAAAAACATCGATATCAGCAAATCTCTTAAACAGGACCCCTTTCCCCTCCATGACAGGCTTGCCAGCCAGGGCTCCAATATTCCCAAGCCCCAGTACGGCAGTTCCATTGGAAATAACAGCGACCAGGTTACCCTTAGCTGTATAATCGTTTGCGGTAGCTGGATTCTCAGCAATCTCCAGACAGGGATAGGCAACACCGGGTGAATAGGCCAGGCTCAAATCTCTCTGGGTTACAAAAGGCTTTGTGGAACTAACTTCAATCTTCCCCTTGCGGGTTCCCATACTATGGTAATTCAGAGCATCTTTTTTTGTAATCATCAGCTTTCCTAGAAATGCAAGATGACACCTCAAGCGAGATGTCATCCCCATGTGAATTGTTAAATATTTGATTCTCTTAAGAGAACTATTCCCAGAATGATTTTAACGCAGCAAGACCTTCCTGGATTTGATCAACATTAATCCCACTATAGGCAAACCGAATAAAGGTCTTGTCTTCACCTGGTAGTGGTCTTCCAAAATGCTCGCGAGAGCAAAAGGATACACCGGTTTGATACAATGCATCCAATCGGAATTTTGATGAATCAGTATAGCCTTTCCGTTTGAAAATATCTGTAACATCCGGGAACAGGTAGAAGGTAGTTTCCGGCCTGGAGACTTTGACTCCATCAATTGCCAGAAGCGCATCCACCAGGGCATCCCGGCGTCTCTGCAATTCGAGCAAGATATCGTCTTGTGGAGCAGCAGGCCCCTTGAGGCAGGCGACGCCAGCAATCTGAACAAAATGATTTGAGCAGGACTCCTGATTGGTATTGAATTTTGAAATTGCTTCAATGACCTCCTTTGGCCCGGCAGCACAACCCAAACGCCAGCCAGTCATGGCGAACTTTTTGGAGAATGTGTATAAAATGACGGTACGCTCAGCCATGTCAGGTAGGGACGCAATGCTTTTGCTGCGGCCACTATAGCGCACTTCATAATAGGCTTCATCCGACAGGACCCACAAGTCATGCTTTTTAGCCAGATCAGCCACCCATTTCATTTCTTCTTCCGTGGATTCAGCACCGATGGGATTCTGATAATTATTGTAGATAATTATGCTGGTCTGAGGAGTAATCTGTCGCTCGATTTCTTCCTTGTTGATGGCAAAACCAGTATCGGTTGTGACATACCCATAAGGCAGGGCCTTGCCACCCAGGTACTCAATTTGCGATTCATAGATGGGATATCCAGGATTTGGATAAAGTGCTTCAGCACCCTCTTCCAACAAGGTACCCAGGAACTTGCCAATCACGGGCTTACCACCGGGTTGAACCGAAATATTCTCAGCCGTATAATTTAACCCACGGGCCATCCCCATATCTTCCGCCAAGGCTTCACGCAGTGGTAGGATTCCTGGTCCTGGAGCATACCCGGTTTTACCATCTCTTGCCGCTTTCAGGGCAGCTTCAATGATGTATTCAGGGGTTGTAATATTCATGTCACCAAGGTGAAAAGGATAAACTTTATTGCCCTTGGCGGACCATGCTGCAGCGTCGGCACCCACAGCAAAAGCTGTTTCTGTACCAAGCCGTCCATAACGATTTGAAAAATTTCTCATCATATACCTCTATCTCTCATTTAAGAGATTTAATTCATACCCAGTCGTTTCATCCGTGATTCACGATCATTGGCAAACCGTTCAATGCCTTCCAGCAACCAGCGCTCGGAAAGATGGGCTTCTTCAATGACCTCATCCAAAGATCCACCAGATCTCCAATTCTCATCCCAATCCGCTGTCATGGCATATTCAACGGAGAGACGATTGCCGGTCCAGTCCTGCATGGCAACTGCAGATGCATTGGTGATAAACGTGGAATTCAGCCAATCTGCTTCACTCACAGTTTCCTGCTGATAGGCTTCAGATTGAAGATCGAATAGCTGGGGGCTGGCGGCAGCCACAAGCTTCACATTCAAACCGCGTTTATCCAATTCTGGAAGCAGCTTGATCACGTTGGCGGTTGTGGCAGTACCCTGAACAAAGATAGTTCCCATTTTGGGTCTATCAGATTTGTAATCACGAATGATGTAGGCACCCTTGGCAGCCTCCATATGTGAGGCCATACCCAATTTTTTGCGATCTGGAACTTCAACACCAGGCCTGGTGAGATGTAGCGCAATCAGCGGCACATCAGTTGCCATGGCTGCGGTGAGCATTGGAGCAACTTCGTTGTGCTCCCAGGGGTACAGGTTAATGACTTTACCTTTGGGGAATAGCTGTGTAACCGCAGGAGAATAGATACCGAAATGCGTTCTGGAATCCTCAGCAGTTTCTGGTCCGGAGTGACCGGCAACCCAGATTACTTTACCCATTTTAATTTCTGCGTCTTGAACCATCTGACTAAAAATTCTAAAGGAACCATATTTCAGATAGGAGAAGGAGCCGTATGTAGAACAAGCTGAGAAGAAACCGTTGAATTCGGATTCCGGATCAGCAGCAAAGTTAGTGGCCGCGATACCGGTACAGATCCCTGCATTGGCAAATTCTGTGATAGCCTGGGGCAACATGACACCCTTGAGATTCTCTTTACGATCATAGAATCCATATCCGGGCGTATCACCAAAGTCCTTTCCAAAACCAGAGATATTGGTCGAATCCGCCAGATCAGCAGAAGTGGCCAGAACCAGTGGACGACCATAATGCTCACTGACATAAGCATTCAGCCAGGAAGCATATTTTGAGAAACCACCTCGGTTGGGAGCAACTTCACCCGGTTCTACAAAGAGCGCTTCAGGCAAACTCTGGAGATCAGTGAGAACCGGATCATTGAGAGGATTGCGTGTGGTATCAATCCATACGCGCTCATTGTCTTCAGGTACACCATCACCCAGTTCAACCAGCCGATCAACCAGGTAAGATACCAATTCAGGGTCCTGGTCAAAAACCTGGAAAACTTTTTCCATATTAATGCGTGCCTGCTCGGTGCGTTCAGCCTTTGAATCAGGACCTGCTTCACCAAATCCATCAAACTGAATACCGTACTTATCGGTAAATTCTTTTTTGGTCTCCCAGTAGCTGGGATTATTGAATTTATGGGCTGCGCCATGGGATTTATTGTCGTAGACACCGTAACCGCGGCCTTTACGAGTTTTGAACCAGGCCATAGCAGGGGCGCCTTCAGAATTTTCATCAAAGGCCATTTCCTGCATGGTTGCGTTTACAGTTTCCCACTCTGAACCACCCTCGGTTCCAAAAACTCTCCACCCATGAGGGGCAAACCAGTCCTCTGGATTTCCGTAAACAACAGATGAAAATGGTCGGTCATCAATACCATAGTCATTCCAGTCCACCAGAAAATGGAGATTGCCAAGACCCAAACCATAGGCAGAGTTTACTGACTCATGGGTGACTCCAGGAGTAAGACCACCCTCTCCTTCAACTGCAAAAACACGCACATCTTCAGCACCGGCATACTTGAGGGCCATGGCTTCACCTACAGCCACAGGCATTCCATGTCCTGAGGGCCCGGTATTGGCCTTAAAAATATTGGTTTTTCCTGCCATTTCAGCATGACCCGGTAAGCCGCCCTTGTTTCGCAGGGTAAGTAAATCTTCCCAGGTGAGCACCTTATCTTCAGAACCCAGATAGTAGCGCTTATCACCAGTTTCAGCATATTTCCGCCGTAAGGCCTCATTCAATACTGCCAGGAGTGCATAAATGCCTGGTACGGTGTGACCTGCTGACAAAATGAACTTGTCACCAAATCGCTTTTGGGGCTTTCTGATATCCCAACGCATTGGCCCCCCCAGAAAGAGTGCAACCATCATGTGTACTTTTGACCTGGAGCCACCGGGGTGGCCACTCTGGCGCAGATTGAGCATAATGTCAATCAGTTGGTCGGTCATGTCCTTAATCTTTTCCCATTTTGAAAAAACATCAGGTCCAGAGTGCAATTTTGAAGATTCGTTTGTCATATTTCCCTCATTTAAAACTGTTAAACGTGAATCTTGCGGTACTACTTAGTCAGGTCGGTGAGATTCTTGGATCTTAAGACTTTTGCCATTGCTGCTTGGGCTTCTTCCCAGACATCATGCATGCCACATTCAGCTAGAAATTCACAGGCCGCATCATCCAGCAAACATTCATTCAGGGCCAAAGGTCCCTCCAATGCCTCCACAACTTCCAGAACTGTAATCTCTTCTGGTTGCCGTGCGAGACGTACACCGCCTGAAACACCGCGAGTACTATTGATTATCCCCTGCTGAACGAGAGGCTTGAATAATTTTCTCAGGAATGGTTCAGGTATATTTTTATTTGTTGAGATGTCACCAATACTTATCCGGGCTTCATCTCCATTCTCAACCAAATATCTCACCGCTCTTAAACCGTATTCGCCAGCTTTAGTTAGTCGAATCACGCTATTACTCCTTGTTTCTTGCAATCATAGTCAAAATCTGTTTTGGGTACTTCAATATAAAATACTATTTGTGAGAATATTACTCTTAATAGCGAGAAATCCCAATTGAAGTTTTATACGAAAAGCATAAGATTCCGCCTGAATAATGAATTATCCAGACGTCTATTCTTCTATGGGTGGATTGTTTTTCTGTATTATCAGGGCAATGCCCAGCAAGCTGGCAACAAGGCCCAGACCCAAAAAGAAGATATCCAGTGTATCGGCTTGACGCTCCAAAATGTTGAGCCAAGCTTCAGCCATGGAAATGGCGCCCACAACAAGGGCCGAATAGCCTAGCTTTTTATCTTCTTTCATGCATTCCTATCAACTCTTGGGATAATCCCCAAATTCAGCGAGATTAAGGCAAATATGTTGCCAAACAAACCTTTACAGCGGGAGATATCTTACAAGCCCAAGCAGTAACAGGTTCTGGACTTCTTTCTTGCCAGGTTGGTTTTCTTGCCTAAACACTATTGATTGAGAGATACTTGCATGAAAGATTTTGATTATTAATTTCTTTTCGTACATCAACAATAAAAATATCTGTATCACTACTTGCGAGTTGGGTTACGAACACGTTGAATCGAAAAGGGGAAACCGATGCATTTTGCCAGATACCTAATAAACATAGTTGTAGTACTTCTGCTATTGCCCTCGTCTGGGTTGTCAGAAGTCAACATCGCTGTTCTAGAGTTTAAGGGCAAGGGTGTTTCAAACGTTGAAGCTAGCGCGCTTACTGACAGGTTAACACTTGAGCTCGTTCAAACTGGCCAATTCGAGGTACTGGAACGTGAGCAGATGGACAAAATACTGAAGGAACAAGGCTTCCAGATGTCTGGCTGCGTTGAAACTGAATGCATCGTAAACATTGGTGTAATGGTCGGAGTAGACCAGATGGTTGGCGGTAGCGTCAGCAAAGTTGGAAATGTATTTTCCATTTCAGCAAAACTAATCAGTGTTGAAACAGGAAAAATAGTCGGGATCGCTTTTTATGATTATGAAGGCGCATTGGGAGAGCTACTCACAACCGGCATGCGCAACGTTGCCTCACAGCTGGCGAACTACCAGAATCAATCGCAAATCGCTGATGAGAATCAAACTGTTCAGCCCATGGAAGAAGTTCAACCAGATAGCGCTGAGACTACTCTGGCAGCGGATGAGACTTCAGTAGACGTGGACTCACTTGTACAGACTGATCTGACTAAAGGTAATGAGAAACGACCATGGACTCCGCTTGTCATAAGTGTATTGCCGGATCTCAGCTTCGGAAAAAGGACTTCAAATGTCTATGGAATTCGGGTGTTACTTTCCCCTCGCCGCCACCATGATGTGATCGGAATTGATGGAGGGATATGGGGTGGTGTAGATCAGGATATTTGGGGAGTCGCTGGAAAAATAGTAAACACTGCCGGGGGCAATATTTCTGCTATAAGTGCCGGGGTCTATACTCGTGCCGGGCGTAGCATTAGGGGTTTTAACTATGCTGGGACACGTCTAGAAGCGAAAGAACATATACTGGGAGTAAATGCTGGAGTATTTTCACTTATCGCTGGCGGAGATGTTGTTGGGATTAATGCTGGTGGGCTGAGAGCGAGAGTATCTGGAAATCAGACGGGTATCATCGCAGGGGGTATCTCAAACACCGTTGGTGGTGATATGACCGGATTACAGATTGGTCTTTATAACCGCGCTGAGAATCTCAAAGGACTTCAAATAGGTCTGTGGAATGTAAATCGCAGCGGCAAGCGATTTCCCATTATCAATGTGGGCTGGTGAGGGTTATTAGATATATGAATTACACCTGGCCCTTCACCATAAATTACTGAATTACTTCAGCAAAGAAATTTTCTGAGTGACTGATTCGTGATCTGCAGAGCTTAGCTGAACTACATATATACCTGAAGGAACCCGTAAGCCAACTCTTGAAACACCCTCCCAGCGGAGCTGATGCAGCCCAGCTTGATCATTGGATACAGTACGCGTATAAACAAGTTCACCCTTCAAGTTATAGATATTTAGAATACCCCTGAAGCTGACCCCGGTAAAATAGAGTAGATTTATCTCAGCATTGAAGGGATTCGGGTATGCTTGCTGAATTTCAAAGTATCCCGGTTTTAAGGTTAAATCGACACCGGCAACCTGGTTTGATGACTTGAATATCCAGTTGCTCTCATCCAAAACTGCTGATGTGGGTTGAAAATCCAGATCCACAGTGAACTGTTGAGTTCTTAATGAGTCCCAGATGATGGTTTCATATTCCTGACTGGCAGAACTGAGCTTTAAATCGATGGGCATCTTAAATACGGGATAAGCGCTATTCTGAACCTGATCGATATGAATGGTTACCGTTGAGTAGCCATTGTCATCAAGTTCGGTTGCACTCCACCACCACTCATAGTATGGCTTGCCACTTCCATAAATCCATTGATCGAAGAACCACTCCATATCCTGTTCGGAGACTTGCTCGACCACGCTCTGAAAATCCTCAGTAGAAGCATGGCTAAACTGAAACTGATCGCGATAATCCAGCAAACTCCTGAAAAAGATGTCATCGCCAGTTACATGGCGTAACATATGAAGTACCCAAGCTGCTTTCTGATAAACCAGTTGGTAGCTAAAAATAGCACCTACGGAACTGGTATCAGCCCTATAGATTGACCCGGGAGCGCTATTCATTTTGCTGGCCATATGGGCATGGTACGCTGCTTCACCATTTTTAGCACCCCAGTACAGAGCTTCAGAATAGGTTGCGAACCCCTCATTAATCCAGATGTGATGAAAATCGCTGCAAGTAACCAGATTGCCCCACCATTGATGGGCGAGTTCATGGGCGATGGTATTTTCACCTGATGCCCCCATACTGGAACAGGTCTGGTGCTCCATGGCTCCACCCCAATCGAATTGAGCCATTCCATACTTTTCCTTAGCGAAGGGATATTTTCCATACAATTCACTAAAAATGTCAATCATATTGCCGGTGAGATTCCAACGATAAACATTAGCGTCTGAGGCAAAGGAAGGATACATCCAGTATTCCAGTGGCATGGAGTCTCCATCTGCAAAATGATGCATTTCGCTCCAGTAGGTATACTCAGTAATGGCCAGAGAAACCAGATAGGTTGCGATGGGATATTTGTGTTCCCAAACCCAAATTGTGTTTCCATCCATGGTGAGGGTCTGTGAAGTCAGGAGTCCATTTGACACAGCAGTATATGCATTGTCCACTGTCAGCGTAATTTTTACGGAATCTGCTTTATCCGTGGGCACATCCTTACAGGGCCACCAGGTTCTGGCTCCATACGGCTCACTGAGGGTGGAGATCATAGGCGTTCTGTGTTCCTCACCGTACTGATGTCCAAATTCAAAAGCCTGGAAGCCATTTTGAAGGGGGTGTCCATGATAACTGATACCAACGGTAAATTCTTCACCAGCATCATAGTTCCCATCCAGGGTAATCGTGATAATATTTGAGTTATGGGTATAGTTGGCACCATTCAGGTAAACGGAGTCCACGGTCATATCATCTGCAAAATCCAACTCGATAGTTTCAAGGTCATCTACTTCAGAGCTCAACAATACTTCCACACTACCATTTATTATTTCTGTATCAATATCAACTGCTATATCAAGATCATAATAATGAACATCGTTATCCCAGATGCCCTCCCGCAGCGCGGCCTTTGCCAGGCGATCATAATGACCCATCATCTCTGAAATGGGTTTACAGGGAGCATTCATATCCCCATTGACCTGAGCGAATATGGATACACTCACCAGAATACAGATAAATATGTGAAATAGTCGCATGGCATTCCCATCCTAAGTTATTGGAAAATAGTCGTTCTCATGGGGAAGCGCAATGGCTGAGGAGTTGATTTGACTAAAGAATTGGTGACAGGAATAAATACACAAAGCGCGGATTGCCCGCACTTCGTTTCGGCTTACTGCGTTTCGAATCCGCGCCTTGGAAGTATCATCTGTCCCGATTTGCTTACATGGGCCAGAAATTTGAATCATTCCAGACTTCTTCGCGGAAATCTTCTTCTAGAGCCATGAGCTTCTGATGATGATCAATCTCCCAATCTGTAAGCCAGGTGAAGAGTTTTTTAATATCCGGATCAGTGGCCAGTTTTTCTTCTTTTTGATAAAATTTGAAGGCCCGTTCTTCAAGGGTCAGTGCTATGCTTATGGCAGATGAATCAAAATCACTATTGCGCAACTCCATGAGAAAAGATTTATCAATGATGGGGTCCTTGAAGCCAAACTGGAGTTCCTCTTTGGAAGGTAGGACCACCTTGCCTTCATCCAGATGCCGCTTGAAGGTGAGTTGTAGTATGTGGAGATGGTGTTCCTCTTCCTTTTCCATATGCTCGAACAGCTCACGTGCTACCGCTGAAGTGGCTGTTTTGGCAGCCATATTGAAAAATTCTTTGCCATTCATCTCTAATAAGATGGCACGTTTTAATACATCCTGGACAGATTTGAATTCAGTTGACTTTTCTGAGGCATGCACAGTATTACTCTCCATCTCTGGTTAATTCATTATTAATTTGAGTATCAGCGTCTTTGTCCATCTGTGTCTGTTCCTCCTGTTCCTTCCGATAAATCGCACAATGCTCTATATCGGCATCCCGAAAACTGGTCAGCGGGTTGTAATCTCCCGAAAAACGATTTTCACACGATTGGGCTGCCTCGCTTCCCGAGGGGCATTCTATATCATAAACCGGGCAATAGCCTTCGCGCTTATTTGGTTTTACAGGGGCTGTCATACTGTTTCCTGTGGTTTGAGTTGAAAAGACTCAGTCTTATCTGGCAAATCTGACAGATAATTAAGAACATGACATTTTAACAATAAAACTTGGGTGGCTCAATAAAAAGCGGGACCCGAATTTTCGAGTCCCGCTTGAAGGGTTGAAACGATTAAAACTTGTTGTTTGCTTGAAAATCCAACAAGGTTCGCATGTAATTATCTCTCACCAGCGTCTTAGGGCTTGGGGAGTGAATCAGGCTCATGCTGCCCTTCATCTGTTCCAGGCTCTTATACTCATTCTCATCCATCCAGACAATCAGGTCTTCTTCGATCTTTTTGATCAATTCAGGACCCTGTGTCATGAGGGCTGAGGTGAGCATGGTGACATCAGCACCGGCCATGGTCAATTTCAGAACATCGTGGGCACTATGCACACCGCCACTGGCAGCGAAGCTCATGTGAACATTGCCGCGCAGGATTGAGATCCAGCGCATGGGGAGACGAATGTCTCTGGCCTGGCTCAACTGAATCTGGCGTTTGGTTTCCAGGTTTTCCAGATCGATGTCAGGATGGTAGAACCGGTTAAACATTACCAGAGCATCAGCACCAACACCCTCCAGGGCTTTGGCTACTGCAGGCAGAGAGCTGAAACGGGGACCAATTTTGACAGATACGGGAATATTGACGTTGTCTTTGACCCAGCTGACGATATCAGTATAACGTTTTTCAACATCGGCACTGGTTTCATTAAAATCAACAGGCAAGTAGTGGATATTCAATTCCAGTCCATCTGCACCGGCTGCTTCCAGTTTCTTGGCATATTCCATCCAACCACCGGGAGTGGCACCATTCAAACTGGCGATGATGGGTATATCAACACCTGCTTTGATCTTGGCCACATTCTCGATATAGTCTTCGGGACCGGACATAAATTCATGAGCTTTGGGAAAGAAGCTCAGCGATTCAGCATAAGAATCTGTTCCGTAATCCATGAAATGTTCCAGGTTAGAGTCTGCCTGTTCAATCTGTTCCTCGAAGAGGGAGAACAATACAACTGCAGAGGCACCATTATCTTCCAGAACCTTGATTTTGTCCAATTTCTCTGTAAGTGGAGAGGCTGAAGGAACCAGAGGATTCTTTAATTCCAGACCCATGTATTTTGTACTTAGACGCATAATATCAATTCCTTTATGATCTTCACTTAATCTTCATCATATGAGATGGCAGCCAACTTGGCATAATACTCATACTTTTCTTTTGCCGCTTTATCTGAAGCTTCCATGTAATGCTCGGAAAGCTCTGGATCGATGCGGCTAAGAATTGTGAAGCGTGTCTCATTTAATGCGTATTCACGGACATGTTTTTTCGGTGGCTTGGAATCCAGTTTCAGGGGATTCTTACCTTCCGCTGCCAGCATTGGGTTGTAGCGATACAGTGTCCAATAAGCGCTATCAACAGCGAGTTTCTGTTGATCCATACCTTTGGCCATATCGATACCGTGTGCTATACACTGGGAGTAAGCAATGATGAGTGAAGGCCCTTCATAAGCTTCCGCTTCCATAAAGGCTCTCACGGTCTGTGCATCATTGGAACCCATGGCAACTGAAGCTACATATACATTTTTGTAGCTCATGGCCATCATACCCAGATCCTTTTTGCCTGAAGGTTTACCTCCGGCGGCAAATTTAGCAACAGCACCCATGGGTGTTGCTTTGGATTTCTGACCACCAGTATTGGAATAGACCTCAGTATCAAGAACCAGGACATTCACATTTTTACCTGATGCAAGCACGTGATCAAGACCACCATACCCAATATCGTAAGCCCATCCATCACCACCCATGATCCAGACACTTTTCTTCACCAGATTATCGGCGACAGATAGTAGCTGCTTAGCAAGGGGAGTATCGAGTTTTTCAACGATGTCTGTCATTTGCTTTACGCGAGCACGTTGTTCAAAGATTTCAGGTTCATTCGACTGGGAAGCATTTGTTATAGCATCAACCAGCTCAGCACCAATATCATCTTTCAACAAGCCCATCATTTCAGCAGCATGTTCTTTATGCTTGTCGATGGTCAAACGGTAACCCAGGCCAAACTCAGCATTGTCTTCAAATAGTGAATTATTCCAGGTAGGGCCACGACCGGCTTTATTGGTTGCCCAGGGTGTTGTTGGCAGGTTACCGCCATAAATGGATGAACAACCCGTTGCATTGGCGATCACCATACGGTCACCGAACAGCTGTGAAGTAAGTTTCACATAAGGTGTTTCTCCACAACCCACACATGCACCGGAGAACTCAAACAGAGGCTGGAGGAGTTGAGCTCCCTTCACAGTTTCATGTTTGACAGCAGCACGATCAATCTCAGGTAATTCAGTAAAGAAATCCCAGTTGACCCGTTCTGCATCACGGAGTGGGCGTTGGGGAGCCATGTTGATTGCTTTACGGCTCAGATTACTCTTATCACGAGCAGGACATACTTCCACACACACATTACAACCAGTACAATCTTCTACAGCAACCTGGAGAATGTATTGAGGGTCATCACCTTCCCACCCTTTACCCTTGGCACCAATGTGTTTGAGGGTCTCAGGACTATCTTTAAATGCATCAGCATCAGCAACTTTTGGTCTGATGGCTGCATGGGGACAAACCAGAGCACATTTGTTACACTGAATACATACATCTGGTTCCCAGACAGGGACTTCCAGAGCAATGTTACGCTTTTCCCACTGGGTGGTAGCTGTGGGCCAGGTACCATCGATGGGCATACCACTGACGGGGATATCATCTCCACGGCCAGCAATAATTTCAGCAGTAACCTTCTGTACAAACTCAGGGGCTGCTTCAGGAACGATGAGACGTGTGGCATCACTGCCGTTAAGTGTGGAAGGTACATCAACCTGGAAAAGATTGGCAACTGACTGATCCACCGCGTGGAAATTCTTCTCCACAATAGCCTCACCTTTGTTACCATATGTTTTCTTGATTGCACCCTTGATCTTGGCAATGGATTCTTCTTTTGATAAGATACCTGAAATTGCAAAGAAACAAGTCTGCATGATTGTATTGATACGCATACCCATACCCGTTTCCTTGGCCACGGTGACAGCGTCAATCACATAGAACTTTAACTTTTTATCAACAATCTGTTTTTGGTATTTACGAGACAAGTCACCCCAGATTTCATCTTTACTCAGATGACTATTGAGCAGGAAGGTTGCACCATCCTCAGCCTTATCCAGAATATCAAACTGCTCCAGTAGTTCATACTGATGGCAGGCAATGAAATTGGCTTTTTCAATCAGATAGGTTGATTGAATTTTGCCTTTTCCAAAACGCAGGTGAGAAGTGGTTGTCGACCCAGATTTTTTGGAGTCATATACGAAATGACCCTGGGCGTAGTTTTCAGTGCCTTCACCAATAATTTTGATGGAGTTCTTATTAGCTCCAACAGTACCATCAGCGCCCAGGCCATAGAATAGTCCTCTAAATACATCACCTTTGTCAGTCCTGTATTCTGGATCATAGTCAAGCGAGGTATGTGATACATCATCATTAATACCAATGGTGAAGTGATTCTTTGGTTTGTCTTTCAGCAATTCATCATAAATCGCTTTAATCATGGCCGGGGTAAACTCTTTAGAAGAAAGACCATAACGGCCACCAATGATGCGTGGCGTACCTTCAAACTGGTAGTAGTCTTCTAGGGCAGCTTCAGAGAAAGCAGTAACCACATCCTGATACATGGGTTCACCGGCACCACCGGGTTCTTTGGTTCTATCGAGTACAGCAATCTGCTTCACGGAAGCTGGCAGGGCGGAGATAAAATGCTTAATTGAGAATGGTCTGAAGAGACGAACTTTGAGCATTCCAACTTTTTCACCTTGAGCGATCATGTGATTAACTGTTTCTTCAACCGTCTCAGCACCAGATCCCATGATAATGATTACACGATCGGCATCTTCAGCACCCACATAATCAAACAGGTGATATTGACGGCCAACAATTTTGGCAAAGCGGTCCATGGTTTTCTGGACAATTTCAGGTGCTGCTTCATAGTATGGGTTCACAGTTTCACGGCCCTGGAAATAGACATCTGGGTTCTGGGCTGTTCCCCTGAGGACTGGTGAATTTGGATTCATACCCCGACTACGATGAGCAATCACCCATTCATCATCGATCATGGCTTTGATATCATCATCAGACAATTGCTCGATTTTCATCACTTCATGCGAGGTTCTGAAACCATCGAAAAAGTGAATGAATGGTACGCGAGCCTGAAGGGTGGTCGCTTGGGCGATAAGTGCTGAGTCCATAACCTCCTGAACAGAGTTGGCAGCCAGCATGCCCCAACCAGTGGATCTGGTTGACATCACATCAGAGTGATCTCCAAAGATGGAGAGTGCCTGTGCAGCCAATGAGCGAGCGGATACATGAAAAACGGTGGATGTTAATTCACCGGCAATCTTGTACATATTCGGAATCATAAGCAGCAAGCCCTGGGAGGCTGTAAAGGTTGTTGTTAGAGCGCCCGTTTGCAGTGCACCATGAACAGCTCCAGCTGCTCCACCTTCACTTTGCATCTCTTCAACAGTAGGGACAGTACCCCAAATATTTTTTCTTCCCTGTGCGCTGAAGGCATCAGCATGCTCACCCATATTGGATGAGGGTGTGATGGGGTAAATAGCGCAAATTTCATTTGTTTTGTGGGCAATGTAAGCAGCTGCTTCATTCCCGTCGATGGTGACCATCTTACGTGTCATTGTTTCTCCTGTATATGTCGAATGGAATTAATCGTGAGAATTGTTCGTAAAGCATCGCTTCAACTTATATAAATATCATGCCAAAGGAAGCCCTTAGCGAAATTAATTCGACTTTTATGACTATTTTTATCTTAAGGAGTGGATCGAGCTAATCTTTTTAGGTGGAAAACCCTATTTTAAATAAATAAGTGAACCTGATCCGATTTGATCCAGGTTGGTGTGGAGTGAGAAGTAATACATTCCCCCAGCCAGATTATAGGAACCCAAGTTGAGCGGAATTTGATGTCTCCCCTGTCCGAAATATCCAAGGTCCATTGAGAGCACTTCCTGCCCCAACAGATTGCAAATGGATAGCATCATACTGGTGGACTGCCCCAATTCTAACGGGATAATTACACTACTATTGAAGGGATTGGGGAAGGGTGCTCCGACAATATTTGATACCGGATTCTGCACCACGTTCTTACCATCAACAGCATCTATCCAACCATTCAAGAGAAGCCAATCCTGACTACTGAAAAACGTTTCACTCCCATCACTGGAGGCCATGAGCACGCTCTGAAACTGGACTTCAGCGTGACCATCCTCAATCAGAATAAAATCTACATTCCCCTCAGAAATAGGCAGAAATATTTGTGTACTATCACCCGGATATGGAATTTCACCTGATTCAACCATGGCCAAAATCTCATCCAGGGCAACTTGCTTTACCAGAAATGGGAATGCAGCAGGTAGTGTCTCTCCAACTAGGGAGATGGAACAATCTGACTCAAAGCCTGAATTGGGAAAATCTGACTCAGTCCCAGACAATGCGACACCATAAACATCATATACATCTGTGGCGGTTTGATTATAGGCAAGCATGGTGTAGGTTAGTGTATCAGCAACTTGTGCTAGAATGGTCCCTACTCCAGAATCATAGATCAGCGGGTTTAGTGGCCCATCTATGGACCCGGTGATTATATCCTCCTGAAAATCCAACATACCTGCTTCATAAACCAAGCTGGGTAGGGTACTCTGTACGATAATAGAACCATTTGCTATGGTAATGGCCCCAGTTAACCCCACCATTGTACCCGAGAAATGTATTTCCAGACCAGATTGATCAATGCTGACGACCTCTAAATCCCCTGCGATGGAAACGACTGGGTTGAGGGTGGCCAGGGAATCCATGGTAAAGGATGAATCAATAAGTGCTACCAGAACAGCAGGATCAACATCCCTGAGCCAGACCATGAGCTTCAATGCATCAGTATCGGGAGAGACAGTGTATTCACCAGGTGAGAAAGCAACAGAATCTGCCATGTAAATCACAAAGGCATCGGCAAGTGTATCCTGCTCTGCTGTAAGGCGAATATCATACGAGAGGAGCATTAGCTGATGGTTGTCGCCTTCCAGGATCTCAAAGCCGCCTACACCCTGCCCGGGAATTTCTCCCGATAACAAGTCACCCGAGAGTGAAAGTGTTTGATCAGCAAAAGGAAATCCGTAAGAGAAGTCGATTTCACCAGTGTCCCAGACTCTTTGGCCATACCCAAAGCTAATTAAGGAAGCAAAAATTAGGAGGGCCATTTTTTTCATGTGTAGTCCGTTCTAAATACTGATCTAAAAGGTGTAGTTCATACCAAATTGCAATTTAGTGTAATTATTCTCGACTTCAACAGATCGATCAACACCACTCTCCAGCGTATGGTTTATATCACTTTGCCACTGTTCATTTCTAAACGCAGCGGTAAAACCGACACCGGAGTAGAACTGATACGCCATTCCTATATCAGTGCGGATGATATTGTCAAATCGATAATTCAAGGGATCATTCATGAGGGATGCACCAAAAGAAAGACTCAGCGGGTTGATTGACCACAGTAATGAAGCGGAGTATTCGTGCACATTTTCTACATACTGATCGATCTGACTATCCACCACATCCACCAGATCTTCTCCAGTTACAATATCATAGAGATCACCTCTCAAGGAGGTTGTGCTGTAGGAATGAAATCGATAACTAATGCTAGCCTCCAGTGGGCTGGCATCAAACCCCAATCCAATACCTAACCTCCAAGGACCCCAGAGTGAATACTCAAGACCCGACCATTTCTCATGTGAATAAACCTGGGACTCACCAGTATCATACCATTCAACAGAATCCCGTGTGGATGATTCGCTTACATTTATTCTGGTTGGAAGTTCAACTGAAATGCCCAGATTGAGTACATCAGACAGTTCTGTCAAGAGACCAAACCGGGCGTTAAAACCAGAGTAATGGGGCTCAAATTGGAGACTATCAATAAAGCGATCAAAATAATAGAGATCATAGGGATCAGTTTCTTCATAAATTTTAGAAAAGGAGTTTTGGCCGATGAGATAGCTGGCCGCAAAGCCAATACTGGTGTGCATTGTCACCATGACAGATGTTCCTCCTGTCAGGGCATACAGATTTCCAGTCTCCTGATAGGTATATTTATAGTAGAAATCCCCGTCTGGATCGAAATCGTTGAATTGGCTGATACTGCTGAAGGAGTGCAGCGGTTGTAGACTAAAGCCCCACACCCAGGCACCTCTGTAAACTGGTACGGGATGAATATAGCTCAGACTATTGAAGACCAATCCACGATCCGTAGGGTTTTCCCAAATGCTTGAGTTAAAGACACTGGTTCCTTTAACTTGCGTCAAAGCCATATCTGCAGCGATGACGGTCTTATCACTGTAGCTGAGTAACGCAGGATTTCCAAGCAGGGCATTCGCTCCACCTGAACCCGTAGACATCACACCATTTTCGGCTCCAGCTACACCGCTCATTCCCCTAAAGGGCCGGATAACATCCAGGTAATTTTGAGAATACACTTCCCCTCCCATCATCAGAAGGGCAATAAAAATCATTCTAGTTTTCATAGCAGGTTATTTCCGAGTTCGGGTTCGTTTTTTGGATGCAGGTGGATCGGAGGTTTTAGATTCCTGCTTCTTCTCAACAGGTTTGGATCGATTCACCTTGATGGGTTTGGTCTCAACCTTTGGCCTTGATGCTTCTCTTGGTTTCGAGACACTTGGCTTGGAAGGAATTGTTGATACTGGTCGTGGCTTGACAGGTGTTGGTTTGACAGGGGCGATAATTGCTGGAGCAGCCACTGACACACCACTCCCAATGGCAGTCCCAGAAGATGACCTGGCTGAGGATACTACAGGTTCTGGCAAGCGCTCTCGATTTCTTGACCCACCCAGATTATCGTCTCGATTAAAATCCCGTGCGGGTTCTGGATCCCTCACTTCACCCACTACATAAACTGGCGTATAGTAGGCATGATTGTAATCATAGTAGTTATAGGGACTATAATATGAAGCGCCATATCCTCTATGGTAGCTGGTAAATGGCAGGGTCGGTTCCCAGTAGGGATCCCAGCCATAAGCTCCCACGCCACCGACCGTACTGGCCATGGCAGGTGCTGATGTTACTGTGGTTGTTGTATACGGCGTTGTCGCAGGAGGGGTAATAAGGGTATAACATGATTGGAGCAGAAAAATCCCGCCAACCAGAAGAGAAAATTTTATGAATGACTTTACCATAACTGGGCTGAATTTAGCTTTTCGTCCTAGAAATGTCAACATGCGGGTCTCCTTTCCACTAAGAGTGAAACGAGGCACACAAAGTTAAGTTCCATCCAAACTACAACGAGGTTCACCTGCATCAATTGTCCCCTATTGAACCAAATTTTTTCCAGTGGAAATTCAACTTTAGATCAGCAGCGAAAGAAACAAAAGGAGGATTGTCACACCAAAGACGATTAGAATGTATAATCCCAACGCTATGACCAGTCCCAGCAGCATGGTGATTGCGAACGAACCGGCCTGCATGGCGTAAATGGTTCTCAAGCCAACATAGCTTAGATATATAGTGGTCATGAGGGAAAGAGCGCCGCCAATAAGAGGTACCAGTAAAAGTAGAGATGCTGTGCCAGCGGCGTAGGCAAAAATGCGAAATATCATGGAAAAGTCATAGACTTGAAGATTTCGCCAGCTTAACGCAAGGTGGACCGCAAAAGCTGAGACAAATTGGAGTAAGATCACAGAGAATGGGTATATGAGTATCATGATCTGTGAAATATTTTCAGGCAGGTCAAGCATGCCCCGCAATTCAGGGTTCTGAGGGAGCAACATCTCTGGACTGGCATCTGTTACTGCAAACATCCATAAAAAGGTAAACACCTGGATCGCCACCGTATAGACCAAGGCATCGCCGATGCTGGCATTCCTACGCATAACACTATATGTATTGGCCGGGCGAATCAAAAAGGCTTTGATAGTTTCAATGAAAGCGACAAAAAATCCAACTTCGTGCTTTTTTTCCCAGGGTGGTCCGTCAATAATCAGGGGTGAAAGTTGCGGCTGTTCAGGTTGTTCCATGCTCATTATGTAAGGGTTTCCATATGCAACTGCAATAAAAAAAGCCCCATGCCGGGGCTTTGCTTTAAGTCAGTTCTAAGATTATAAAGTAAGAATCCATTCCACCAGGACGACGATGTCCAGAATATTCATCCGATTATCTTTATTAATATCGGCGGTGTTGTACTGCAGTTCACTAATTTCATTATCTTGGAGTATCCATTCTAAAAGTAGGACGGCATCACTCACATTCAGATGCGAATCCTGGGTAACATCACCAGGAACGATACCAAAATCATAGTCCAGAGCGGCCATGACATCTATGAGACCAAAACCTCTTGTGTTATCCGGCGAGGTGTTCCCATCGGCCGTCATCATCAAGGCTTCACGTACCATCATGGGTGACCAGTTTGGATGGGCTTCCAGAATCAGTGCCGCAGCTCCCGCAACCAGAGGTGTTGACATACTTGTTCCGGATCCAGAAATAAATGCATCAGGGCTGTTTGTCCCCGCTCCATGAGTAGCTACGCCGCGTGCCACCACTTCGGGTTTTATGCGACCATCATATGTGGGACCATGTGAGCTAAAACTGGCAATAACATTTCGTTCGTCTACTGCACCGACTGAAATGACTGAGTCTGCGTCAGCCGGAGCAAGGATATAGAACCAATCTTCATCACCCTTATTGCCTGCGGCGGTGACACATACCATTCCCAAACTGACAGCACGATCTACTCCACGCGTAGTGATAGCTGATTCACCATCCATATCAGCATATTCATACCAATCAAGATACCCCAGAGAACTGGAAGCTATATCTGCCCCCAGGGCCTCACCCCACTCAAGCGCGGCGACATAAAAGTCCTCCTCAGCCTGAATTTCCTCACTCAGGATTTCAGTTTTGGCCAGGAGTAATTTGCATCCATAGGCCACCCCGCACAGTTCACCATCCAAAAAACCGGCAGCTACAGAGGCAACAGCTGTTCCATGATTGTGCTGGCCGGATGAATCAGCTGATTCATTCTGAGTTACGCTGTCAGCATTGATAAAATCATATTCTGCGACTATCCGCTCGGGTTGAAAAGCCAGGTGGTCTGTATAATACCCTGTATCCAGAATAAGCATCCAGACATCGCTTCCAGAAAAGCCTGAGTCGTGGGCAGCCACGGCATTTATTTGGTTGTTCTGACTAAAGCTGGGGCCATAGTTAGCATCAAGTAGGATTTCTTCTTCATCACGAGAAATCTGTTTTATAATTCTTTTGCTGGTTTTCCGTATACGCTTGGTCTTTTTTACAAAAGTTCTATCGGCGAGCTCATCAATGTAGTCTTGCTCTGCAACCACTGATATAGCATTAAGCCACCTGCTGGTGGTTCTAATTTTGACATCCATACCCAGGATTTCATCAATATAAGTTTGAGAAACTGGTAAATCCTGATAGGTAGGTCCAGTTATTGTTCCCCGAATTGCTCTGCGATCCAGTGCACGTTGTGAGAGATGGGGAAATGTATGTTCTGAGGGATTAAAGGTCGCAGCATCCGCTGATTCTTTATCATTAAAAAAGACCCAATAAGACTGCGGTTCAACGTTTTCCTGAGCAAACATCGAAAGCCCACTCAAGAGTGACACTATGAAAATTATAATTTTGCGTTCCTGTCCGCGCATCCTTACCTCAGGTCTAGCCACTAATGTAGGCTGGTAACTAGGTACATCAATATTAATTACTTGCCACCATCAGATTATTCTACCGCACACAAAATTCAGACTTTTTCCAGGCGAAATCCAGATTAGAGCGCCTGCTGCATGCGATTGACAAAGTCCTCTGCATTTTCAAAACCAGTCGAGCGTAATTTTCCAAGTTCAAAGCCCTGGTGAATGAAAAGATAGGTCGGTACCCCCTTTATGGAATACTTTTCCATAAACTCCTGCTCAAAAATACCACTTTGTTTTGTCATATCGATTTTTACTGCTACAAAGGCTTTTGATAGTTTTACCACCTCCGGGTTGGGGAATGTAAACTTATCCATTTCCTTACAAGGGATACACCAATCAGCATAGACATCAATCAGAACTGGCACATCAGTAGTGAGCAGGGCATCCAGCTCAGCTTGGCTACTGGGGTGATTCCAGGCAATGCCCTCACCAGTTTGTTCGGGTTCAGGGATAGCCATCCAGGTGCCTAGCATAATCAATATGATGGCGATGGCCTGTTTGACCCGATTAAATCCACGGTTTCCTTCGGCACTGTTGTCAAACATAATGAGGTATATTCCAGAACCGATGAGGAAGATAGCCATCACTAGCCCTCCAATATCACCCAGGAGCGGCATGAGGAAGTAGATGGCCATGGCGATCAAAACCAAACCAAAGATTACCCGTACACCAATCATCCAGGTGCCTGAGCGTGGCAGAGAGGACAACTTGCTGGAATACATGGCCAGGAACAGATAGGGTAACCCCAAACCCATGGCCAGTGTGAAGAACATGGTAAAACCCAACACAACACTCTGAGCTGCAGCAACGTAGGTTAGTAAGCCAATGACAAAGGGACCGACGCAGGGAGCTGCCACGATGCCAAGCGTTAAGCCCATAAAAAATGAACCAAAAATGCCTGCTTTAGATTGGCTGGCGGCCGTCATCAATCCAGTTGGCAGACGGAATTCATATACTCCAAACATAGAGAGTGACAATCCCACCAGAATCACAGCAATTCCAATCAGGACTGCGGGATTGGTAAGCAGGGTTCCAAATAAACCGCCACCCAGAGCAGCAGCCACACCAAGGATAGAGTAGGTTACAGCAATTCCCAGCACGTAGGCCAGAGCCATCCAGAAGGTGCGGCCCTTGCTGGTGTCCGTACCCCCAAAAAAGCTGATGGTGATGGGAATCAAAGGATAAACACAGGGTGTCAGATTGAGAGCCAAGCCGCCAAAGAAAATGATCAGGTAAGTGAGAATAATTCCATACTTATCTACAAGACCGGAAATTTCATCATCCTCTGATTCGGCAGCTTCAGAAACTGCGGGAGCAGACTCGTCTCCCTCACTAAAGATTTCAGTGTGCATGGCGCTGCTCTCAGCGAGAGTGGCGACCACGGGAAGTGAACTCGTGAAGTCTATAGCAGCAGGAATAAGACATTGGGCATCATCACAGGCCTGGAAATATACCTCACCCTTGATATCAATGGGTCCAACAGCATCTTCCTCAAGCGAAATTGAAGTTCTCAAAATGATGCGATCACCATAAACAGCTGCGGGTTCAGTAACACCAGCCACTGCAATTTTTTGCGGTGTGGGGTAAATCCACTCCCCCACATGGAACGGCTGTCCATCTGCAACAATGGCTGGAGTAATTGGAATGGTGAACTCATCATTTCCCATGGGTGAATACACATGCCAGGGATGATGAATGTCAACCAGCAGCGCTACATCCAGAGTTTCGCCGGCAACTGCTGCATCCTGACTGCTGATGAATTCTACATCCAGAATATCATTGGGAGCCTGCTGTCCCAGAAGCCCCAGACTGGAAAAGAGTACGAGAACAGCTACTAAAAATTTGATAGATCGACCCATGATGTGGTTTCCCCTTTTACTTCCATTAATGCCCGTCAACTCAGAAAACTTTTTATCTTACCCCAAATGGGATGTCTTCTTTGATACCAGGCTTGCTCAAAGGTTACGCGTCTCTCTTCAAAAGCTGCTATTCCCAGATCAACAAACTGCTCTCTCTGGTCATAGGCTGACCAATGCACCCCTGGCATATCTGGCAGTAAAAGTACGTCAGCTTCCCGGTTTAGCATGTCGCGGTAATGACAAGAACGGATATTTTCACTCTGACTCATAATCGCCATGGCATTATCCATTTCTGTTATAGGGGATATGTCCTGACCAACGTCAACGGCCAACACAAAATCAGCACCCATCTCACGCGCCATGCGAATAGGTACCTGCTGGGATACTCCCCCATCAACCAGTGTTCTTCCCTCATGATACACAGGAGGCAAAAAGCCAGGGATGGCAATTGAAGCCATTACCGCCGGCAGCAAAGGGCCTTCGGTAAAATAAACATCTTCCCCACTGTACAGGTCTGTGGCAACAATACCCAGTTCAGTTCCTGAATCAAACCAGGTATCCTCGGTTACAACGATACCGATGGCGTCGCGGATACGATCTGCTCGGACCAGCCCGGGTTTGGAATGGGCCAGATTGATGACGATTCGGTCCTGAATAGCTGAAGAAACCTGGTGCCAGAATGATTCGCCACCACGTCCGTTTACATTGATTAAATGCATTCCCAATTTGCGAAAGGCAGCACTTGAGGTCATGGCATCTAGCTCTGCCCAGGCACCAGCAGCACTACCCGTTTTTATATAGCTGGCCGCAACCAGAGCGCCCATGCTGGAACCGGTTACATAATCAGGTCGGATGCCTTGTTCTTCCAAGCGTTGCAGAACGCCTATATGGGCAAACCCTCGTGCGCCACCGCCCCCCAGCGCCAGACCAAAACGCGGTCGAGCCATAATCTACTTCTGGAAGTCTTCCGATGAAATCATACTGGTTTTGAGAATTGTCACTGATTCCAAGGGGTTATCTCTGGGATCACGCTCCAGTTTAGCAATTTCGTCAACAATGTCCATACCATCAATAACATTACCAAATACGGTATAAGCGCCATCTAATTGACTCAAACGAGCCAGGCAAAAGTAGAATTGGCTACCGCTTGATTTCTTCTCAGGGTTATTGTCCCTGGCTGCTCCCAATGTTCCACGCAGGTGGGGCTGACCGATTTCAGCAGGAATTCTTTCACCAATACCACCAGTACCATCATCACTACGATCAGTATTTTCACGGGTTTTAGGATCACCGCCCTGAACCACAAAGCCAGGAATTACACGATGAAAATAGATACCATCAAAGGCACCTTCGGTGGCTAATTTTTTATAGTTTGCAGCATGTAGGGGTGTTTCTGCTTCATATAAATCAATAATGATAGTCCCCATAGAAGTTTCCATTTTGATATACTCATCGGCAGGGGCTTTGGCCTCTTTGCTACAACCCAGCATTACTGCCAGAATAAGCAGAACTATCAAACTTCTGGTGGTCATTCGTTTTCTCATTTTGTCTCCACTACTATTGGTTTTGAAGGTTGGTCCTGGCGCGCCAGGTATATATTTAAATCTCGTTCCTGTCGGTTCCGTACAACAGACAGTGCCAGATCAGGATCATTATTTTTTTCACTAAGGTGGGCCAGCATCACACCATTCAATTTTCCAAGTTCTGCCAGCAATGCTATGAATTCTGCGCTGTCTCTATTGGAGAGGTGCCCCACCCGGCTATCAACACGGGCTTTCAGGTGTGGAGGATAATGTCCATTCCAGAGCATATCCCGATCATGATTGGCTTCCATAACCAGGAAATCAGCCTTGCGCATGGCTAGAAAGTTATCTTCTGTCACTGCCCCCAGGTCAGTCAAGTAGCCTAGACAGGCTCCGTCACTCTCTACCAGAAAACCTGTTGATGAAGCCGAGTCATGCAGGGTAGGTACGCTGGTCACCTTTAGAGAGCCAAGCTCCATGACTTCCTTCATTTCAAAATGTCGCATGCGCTCATTGCCGGTGAATTTCCGATGCCCCGCACGTTTTGTAGC
>JAERTH010000021.1 GCA_016844955.1 Fidelibacterota bacterium
TTAGCTCTAATGAATATTACCAAGAAATGGAGTATGCCCATTCAACATTGGAAACAGGCGATGAATCATTTTGCCATACTTTTTGAAGACAGGATGATTAACTAACAATGCCATTTACACAGATTTTTGGATAAGCCCTTCACCGCGCCTATAAGCTGGGCCTCATAGACTACAGACAAGCCTACTCCAGATAAAGCAGTACCCCCAACGCCCCCACCGGGGGCAAACACGCCTAACCCCAGATCACCAACCAACCAAGCCTCCATCGGAGGCAAACACCATAAACACTACAACGTAGTGTGCCCCCCCAGCTAGTACCAGGATCCCAGGCCGCTTGCCCCTGTAAAAATCCATGCATAATAGGTAACAAACCCGTCCCCGGTTTTTAGCAAACGCCAAACACAATAAACACAAACAAATAATTCATTCAGCAAATTTCCTCCTTGCAATGGATGGTGACTAAAATTATCATCTTTGGTCAGGTAATATGAGTATGGGTTAATTACGACAGGGGCGAACATGCTATTCAAACACTTAATAATAATGACTGTTATATTGTTTTCATCGGCTATGGCCGAGGAAGGCACAGCGGAGCCGGAAATTGGCATCGATGACACCTTTCTTGGTGAAAACATTTCACTGGATTTAAGCTTCACTGATGAATTCGGTCAACCGATAACCCTGGCTGAGGCCAGCGAGGGGCGGCCCATGATCCTGGCGCTGGTCTATTACAACTGCACTTCTATTTGTAATCCTTTTCTCAATGCAATCGTCGATGTGATCAATCAATCGCCCACTGCTTTTCTACCAGGCGACAAATACAATGTGGTCGCGGTCAGCTTTGATCCAGATGAAGACCATGAGATCGCCGCTCTGAAAAAGCAATCCTACTTCAACATGTTCGAAGGAAAAACAGAGATTTCAGATAATTCCTTCCGGTTTTTAACGGGCGATTCTGCAACTATTCGCGAACTCACAGAGTCAGTAGGTTTCCTCTATGCTCCAGACCAGGCCGATGGATTCATGCACGCATCATCCCTGATTATTATCTCACCCAGTGGCATAATCTCCCGCTATATCCGCGGTCTCTCCTTTCTTCCCGTGGAGGTCATGGTTTCAGTAACCAATGCCATGGAGGGCCGGTGGGCACCAACAGTTAAAAAAATTGTCAAATTCTGTTTTGCCGAGGAACCAGAAGGCCGGGGCTACTACTTTAATTTTCTCAAAGTCACCGGTGTAATCATCCTATTCTCCATTCTGTTTACTGTTTTAGCTCTCACTATAGCCCTCAATCGGAAAAAGACTCCCCAACAACTTGAAACGAAGGACGCATAAGCATGGAAAATGCCGCGAGTCAAAGTTATCTAAACAGCCACACCAGCCCGAAGTGGACCACTGGTTTTATGAGTTGGTTTATGTCCACCGACCACAAACGAATTGGTATTATGTATGCCTTTGCCATGTTTTCCTTCTTCTTTGCCGCGGTGCTGCTAGGGTTTTTAATGAAACTCCAGAAAATGTACCCGGCCTCTTCTGGATGGGAGATCATTCCGGTTGAAATGTATGGCAGCTTCTTTACCCTCCATGCCATCATCATGATTTTTTTGTTTATTGTTCCGGGTGCTCCTGCAGTTCTGGGGAATTTCTTTTTGCCCTTGCAGATCGGCGCAAAAGATGTGGCTTTCCCCAGGGTCAACCTGCTCTCCTTCTGGCTCTATCTCCTTGGAGCCATTATGGCGGTAACCGGTGTTTTGCTTGGAGGGGCAGACACAGGCTGGACCTTTACGCCACCCTATTCAATCAATACAAAAACAATTTCAATTTTTGGAATCGCCTTTGATTCTATCTCCTGGATGCTCACGGCTGCATTTATCCTGGGCTGGGGAACCATTCTCACGGGCATCAACTTTATAGTTACCATCCACCGAATGCGCACCAAGGGCATGGGTTACTTCAAAATGCCACTTTTTACATGGTCAATCTATGCCACATCCTGGCTTCAAGTTCTGGCTACTCCAGTGGTTGGTATTACTCTGCTCATGATTGTCATTGAACGCATAGTGCCAGTAGGGTTCTTCGATCCTGCAAAGGGTGGTGATCCTGTACTTTTTCAGCATCTGTTCTGGATTTACTCCCATCCTGCGGTATACATTATGATTCTGCCCTCCATGGGTCTGGTGAGTGAAATCATCCCCACGAATAGCCAGAAACCCATTTTTGGTTATAAGAGTATTGCTATTGCTTCATGCAGTATTGCCGGCGTGGGTTATTTGATCTGGGCTCACCACATGTTCACAACGGGGATGTCCGATTTTGCCGCCATATTATTTTCATTTCTTACCTTTTTTGTAGCCATTCCTACAGCCATTAAGGTGTTCAACTGGACGGCAACCCTGTATAAAGGTTCAATTGCCCTGACACCAGCCATGTTGTTTGCTCTGGCCTTTATCTTCAATTTTAGCATCGGTGGGTTAACGGGCATGTTTCTCGGGTCTCTTTCCACGGACATTCATTTGCATGATACGGATTTTATTGTGGCTCATTTCCATTACACCATGTTTGGGGGAGCGGCCTTTGGCTTAATTGGTGGCGTATTTCACTATTTCTCAAAGATGTCAGGGAAAATGTATTCCATAAAATGGGCTAAGATAGGCTGGGGCTTTATGTTTATTGGTTTTAACAGCTTGTACTTTCCCATGTTATTACTGGGCTATTACGGAATGCCCCGCCGCTATCACACCTACCCTGATATTCCAATTTTTAACCAGCTCCAAATGATCTCAACTGTGGGGTCATGGATATTGGTTACTGGGGTTATCATTGTGCTCTGGGTCTGGCTCCACGGCCTCTTCCGCGGAAAACAGACCACAGAGCAAAACCCATGGAACTCATCCACACTGGAATGGCAAACCGCCACACCACCCACCCTGTTTAATTTTGAAGAAGAGCTGGAAATCACCCGCGATCCTTATGATTATGAGGCATTCCGTGGTGAAGTAAAAGCAGGTACCTCGATAGGAGCGGATCATGTCTGAACTAGCCCATCCAATAGAACATCACCATGATGAAGAGGGTACCCGTTTAGGTTTCTGGTTGTTTCTCTACACAGAGCTTTTTCTTTTTGCTGCCTTTTTCCTGGTGTATGCAGTTTATCGCTCCTCACACCTGGAAGACTTTAAACTCGCCGCAGAAAGCCTGAATACGGGTATCGGAGCTGTGAACACAGTTATTCTACTCACCAGTAGCTTGACCATGGTGCTCTCACTTGACGCTCTGAAAAAGGGGGCAATCAAAGCGGCCAAGGTTTTACTCATGGTTACCATTGCCCTGGGTGCTGCCTTTCTGGTGATCAAGAGTTTTGAGTGGGGTGCAAAATTTGAACATCACCTTTTCCTGCAGACAGCCAAAGGTATTGCAGCCGGTCACGGATCGCCATTACTGACGCCGGGTGAAGAAATGTTACCCGTGGGGCAGGTCTTGTTCTACGGGCTCTATTTTATCATGACAGGAACCCACGCATTACACATCATTATTGGTGGTATCTGGATGCTCGTAGTCCTATTCTGGATGTCCAAAGGATCAATCAATCAGGAAAAACCAGGCGTGCTTGAGCGCTGCGGTCTTTACTGGCATTTGGTTGATGTGATCTGGATTTTTCTCTTTCCTCTTTACTATCTGGTCGCATAGGGGGTCCACATATGAATACACATGAACAAACTCAGAGTTTTCGTTTGCCCATCCTTGTATTTGCAGGCTTGATTGTACTTACAGTCCTGACAGTTTTACTGTCGGGTCTTGATGTGGGCAACATGGGTGCACTCTTGATAGCCATGTCACTTGCATCAATCAAAGCCTCACTGGTACTTTATTATTTCATGCATTTAAATCATGAGCCTCTGATTTTTAAACTCTTTCTCGGAGTGGCCTTTTTGACTTTGCTGGTCATCTTTGTTCTCACGTTCTCAGATTATTCCTTTCGGGTGATAGCATGAATGTGAATTACAATCCAGCCTCGGTTTTTAATCAGGATGTAGACTTTAGTTTTTATCTGATTTTCATGATCTCCATTTTGTGTCTGGTGGGTATTACCGGGTTCATGGTGTTCAGTATCATCAAATACAATCGCAAGAATAATCCCAAGCCCTCCAATCTTGAAGGCCATACGGGTCTGGAAATTGTCTGGACTATTATCCCTACCATTCTGGTGATGTTCATCTTCTATTTTGGAGTACAGGGTTTTCTTAAGATGCGAAACGTACCTGAAGATGCCATGGAAATCAAAGTCGAGGCCGGTATGTGGTGGTGGAAATTCACCTACCCCAATGGTCTTGAGCAAAGTACAGCCCAAGGAATGACTGTTCCTGCAGACACGCCAATTTATCTCCCCCTTCATTCTGTGGATGTGGTTCACTCTTTTTATGTGCCAGCCTTCCGTGTAAAAATGGATGTGGTTCCTAAACCAGCCGGGGTCAAGGACAACTACACCTGGTTTGAAGCCAGCCAGATCGGTAGTTTTGACCTGTTCTGTGCTGAATATTGCGGGGTAAATCACGCCCAAATGATTAGCAAGGTCCATGTTTTGACCAAGCCGGATTATCAGGCCTGGTTGGATCAACAAACGGCGGACCATGAAAAGCTGTTGGCCAAAAACCCAGGCAAAGCACTGACCATATCGAAAGGCTGTATTGCCTGTCATAGCACAGATGGCACCAAACTTATCGGCCCGTCATTCAAGGGTCTTTTCGGAAAAACCGAAACGGTCGTCACCGATGGTGTGGATAGAGAAATCACCGTGGATGAAGCCTACTTGAAGCGATCCATTATGGAGCCGGCCAAGGATATAGTGAAGGGTTATCAGCCCCTCATGCCGCCCTTGCCGTTGACTGCTGAAGAAGTTGCCGCCATTATTGAGCATATAAAGGAGTTGTCAGAATAATGCCGCTTCGCCCGTCATCCCGAGCAGAGTCGAGGGATATTTATCAAAAGGTTAGCGTTTATGCACCTCGACTCCGCTCGATCTGACGAATAGTGTGATATCTAAGTGAGAAGAAGCATGACACAAAATAGCATCTCGCCCTTCAAGAGCCTCAGGGTGACGATAGAAACATGTCGCTTTGAGGGAAACGAAGAATCCCCTTTGTGGGGTCAAGATTCTTCACTTCGTTCAGAATGACTTGCGAAAAGAAGATTGACAAAAGAATGATTAAAGCCTACATCCAACTCTTCCGCCTGAAGCCCATTCCCATGATAATGCTCATGGTGGTCTTTGCGCACATGTTCGCTTTAAATGAGACAGGCTTGCCTTTCCAGTGGATCCCGCTGATAATTCTGGTGTTGACTACGGGTCTGGCCAATGGGGCGACTTTTGCTCTTAATCAATATTATGAACGTGAGGCTGATGCCAGGATGGAGCGCACCAAAAGTCGACCCATTCCTGCAGGACAAATTTCTCCTCACGCTGCCCTTTTCTCCGGGTTGGGTGTTTTTGCCCTGGGCTTGTTGCTTCAATACGTTCTTATCAATGAAGCCACAGCAATTGCCACTTTTCTATGTGGTGGTCTCTATGTCTGGACGTATACACCACTGAAATCACGCTCAACCATGAGTACCTTGATTGGATCCCTACCGGGAGCGTTACTGCCCTTTATCGGCTGGTATTCAGTTACCCAGGGGGTTGACTTGATGATTCTATGGATGTCACTCATGATTTTTCTGTGGCAGATACCCCACACCTTTGTCATTTGTTATCGCTACAAAGACCAGTATCTGGCTGCTGGCGGAAAGCAACTCCCCTTCGTGGCCGGTGAGAACGCCTCTTTTCGACAGAGCATATGGTATACACTGATCAATGCTCCACTGATCTTTGTGCCGTTTGTGTTCAGGGTTTCAGGATCAATCTATCTCATTATTGCCACCCTTGTTACCATGGGTGCCGTGGTTATGGTTTCGCGACATTACAGTCAACGCGGAGAGCGAACGGCCAGACAGTTTTTTCGCTATATGTTGCTTTATTTACCTGTGCTTTTTGTAAGCATGGCCGTTAACAGGGTAGACTTCTAAATAAAAATCGTTGACCCCGTATCACCCCTCCTCAAAAAACGAAACAATTCATTGCAGGTTAATTGCTGGAAACCATTGGTTTGTTGATGGTTGTTAATAATAAACGACTTACGCAATAACAATAGTTGAGTGTTCGCATGTATTAGCATTGTAAATGAACATAGGTTCATTATATTTGGTCTATGATAATGCTATACAAACAAGCGTTTTTCATGTCGGCAAGCTGTGGTTGGTCCTGTTTTGACCCCTCCATGTTTAAGGCTAATAAAAACAGGACCATGCTTGCTTATAGCACATATACAATTGCCATGGGTGCTGCACGCCGACTGTTTTCACAAAAAAAAGCAAGGAAAATCCGATGACTCAAAGAGGACCATATCGCAAGCGCATGATTAAAGAGCCACCACGCTTTCAAATATTTAAGCCAGCCGGCATTTCGACAAGATCCCTGAAGCAAATAGAGATGACACTTGATGAACATGAGGCCTTGCGGCTAGCCGACTATCGACAGTTCGAGCACCTGGAAGCTTCACAGAAGATGAACATCTCCAGACCCACCTTCACTCGCCTGATTAATCAAGCGCGGAGCAAGGTTGCAAAAGCCCTTATAGAGGGAACAATTCTGGTTATTGGTGGAGGAAATATCGACTTCAAACAAACCCTTCATTACTGTCAGGATTGTGGTGAAATAATCAAGCAGACAGTCCATGCCGACCTGGATGATTGCCAGGAATGCGGTTCAACAAACACCGAAGATCTGGCTACCCGACATCTTGATGGTTCTGAGGCTGATGGATCAGGTGAAAGTGAAGGAAAATAATAGTTTATCAGGTCAATAGCTTGAACTGACAGTTTTTATAGTGATTGAAAGAATTGAGGATTTATGATGAAAAAGTATGATGTGGTCGTCGTTGGCGGGGGTCCCGCTGGCGTAAGTGCCGCAATTTCCGCCCACAACACCTACCAAACCAAAAAAATCGCCCTCATTAGAAGAGAAAGTATATCGCTGATTCCCTGTGGTATTCCCTATACCCAACATTCATTGGAAAAGGTAAGCAGCGATACACTTCCCGATGCGTTAGTGACCCAAAAAGCTGGGGCAGAACTCATCATTGATGATGTTGTGAGCAAAAAAGATAAGGTGCTCAGTTTGGCCAGTGGTGATCAAGTAGAATATGACAAGCTGGTGCTTGCCACGGGTTCGAGCCCCAGCTTACCTCCCATAGCAGGTGCAGACAAGAAGGGTGTGTTTCAGGTTGTAAAAGATCTTGAATATCTGGAAAATCTGAAACGCTATCGCGATACGGCGACAAATATTGTGATAATTGGCGGTGGATATATTGGAATCGAGCTGGCCGACGAATATTTGAAACATGGCAAGCAAGTTACCATTGTTGAACTGGAGGATCACCTCCTGCCTACCACTATGGATTTTGAGTATGGAGATAAAGTTCAGGCCGTTTTGGAAGAAATGGGGGCCAAAATAGTTCTGGGGCATGCAGTTAGGGCCATAGAAGGCCAATCCATGATTCGAGCCATAACCCTGGATGACGACACAGAAATACCAGCTGATATTGCGCTGATTTGCATCGGCTGTAAACCCAACATCACGCTGGCGGAAAAATTTGGACTTGACTACGATGCCAGGTATGGAATCAAAGCTGATGAATATTTGCGTTCCTCTGAAAAAGATATCTTCGTTATCGGTGATGTGGCTGCCAAACATGATTTCTTTACCGGCAAGCTGACAGATATCAAGCTGGCCTCCACGGCAATGGCAGAAGGCCGACTGGTGGGCTCCAACCTGTTTGAAGTAAAGGTAATCCGGAGATATCTTGGCGTTTTGGGTTCATTTTCAACAAAAATAGGTTCTATAGCCTTTGGTGTGAGCGGTCTGACTGAAAATAAGGCCAAAGAAATGAACCTGGATTATGAGGTTGGGGAAGCCACAACCATAGATCGACACCCCGGTTCCTTTGTTGGTGCTTCGCCAATACATTTAAAGCTCATCTTTGCGCGCTATTCCCATGTCCTTCTGGGGGCAGAAATGTATGGTGGAGACTCAGTAGGTGAGTTGGTAAATATGTTGTCGGTCATGATCCTGAACAAAATGACAGATATGGATATTGACACCATGCAGATTGGAACCCACCCCTTACTAACAGCATCTCCAATCGCATATCCAGTGATTACAGCCACTGTCGATGCAATTGGCAAATGGTATCGTGAGGATGTGGCCTGACACACAATTAAAAACCCTATTTATACAAGGGGCAAAGGGTGAAAAATGGAAGCAAAGAAACGACTATCAAATAATTTGATACAGGCTATAACCATTGTGATGACACTAATGGTCTCAGTGAGTCTGCTTCAAGCAAAAAGCTCTAGAGGGGATGGTGGAGTGGTAGAGGTAACGCTCTCGCCTGAACCGAAAACAGTGAGAATAACAGGCTTGCCAGCCGGTACATACCCCGTGGTTTTTGAGAGTGCTGTTTCTCGCATGGAAACCCAGATGACCATTGAAGACAATCAAGTCTCCACGCTGGTATTTAATTATCCAGCAGAAGCGTTAATCAGCGATAAAGCAGAATCATTTTTCCCAGACTCATTGTGGGTAAAGGTCGATGGAGGACTCTTTAAAAGAACGATTGAACCAAAAGACAAAACCAAGGGTGTCACAACCATAGAGAACATGAATATTCCCTCCTTTTACATGGGGAAAACAGAGGTCTCCAATGATCAGTTTTGCCAATTTCTAAATGCCTGCGGCGTATCAGCAGAGGATATCCATTTTCTATTGGACACCCAAGATCAGTTTTGTCAGATATTTATGAACGAGAATAGGTATGTGTGCAAAAAGGGCTTCGAACAACATCCAGTTCTGGAGGTAACATGGCATGGTGCTCAGGCTTTTTGTTCCTGGGCCGGGGGACGATTGCCTACGGCTGCCGAGTGGGAATATGCCGCCTCTGAAAGAGGAAAAGCAGTGCTTTATGGAAACGGAAGCAATCAGGCCAGTATCTCAGAGATGAATTTTAACGAAAAAGCCAACGGGTCAAAGCGACATGGGTTCATGGGTAAACGCAAAAAGACAACCATGCCGGTAGCCAGCTATATGCCCAATAAGCTGGGACTACATGACATGAGTGGGAATGTGTGGGAATGGTGTCTGGATCCAATGTCTTCCCATTATTCGCCCACCAAGTTTAAGGACATTTATGTCTACTGTCCATCTTGCAGCAGAGTAGTCAAGGGTGGTTCATGGAGCAGTCATGCTGATCACTGTGAAATAGGCGCACTTTCATCACATGCTTCCTGTTCAGGGTATAGAAATGTAGGTTTCAGGATTTGTCGCAGTGAAATCTAAGTTTTCCACTGCCTGAAGAGGCATGCAGGGTCGGCGCTCCAGCCCTTCAGACTCTTGGACAGTGGATTTAGTCTCAGGTACAGGGGTCGTCGAAATCCTTGCTCGACGACCCGCCTGACGACCTCATCGGTGCGCGAGTTTCTTTTGCATGATAAAATCTTGGTCATTTTCTGAAACAACGACAAAGCCAAACCGGTCATATAAAGATCTGGCAGGGTTATTTCTGTCAACACTCAGTGAGGTAGATTTAACCCCTTGGGTGATGTACAGATGGAATAGCGTTTGTAATAATTGTGTGCCTACACCCTGATTTCGAAAATCAGGTTTAACTGCAATTCCAATCTCGGGGACATCAACCGCAACAAACCCGAACCCCGTATTGGGTGGTTGGTAAGCCCTGCCCCATGCTGCTCCTGCCAATTCATTACTGGCTACCGCCACAACAGCCAGGTCGTGTGGCAAGGAGCCCCAGTTCATATAATACTTGGCCAGCTCAGGGAGCTCCAGAACAGATCTGGGATAAGGAGGCCGTCCCTTTGGAACAAAAAGAGAAGTATAGAGCATCTCCTTTAAAAAGCCTGCCTCAGATGAATGAATTTTGCGGAAGATCACGTGGCCCGAGAAACCAGCTTGATTCTTTTACGCTCATGCAGGTATATGAGCAAGCCCGCCAGGATAAAACCATATTCACCAATATAGGCCACCGTTTCATAGCGCCATAAGCCAAGCCCAACAGTTTTTGAGGTATTGAAAAAGATGGGCAGGCCCGTGTCTCCGGTAAAAAACGCAGTTTTGGGAGTTGCAATTAAATCCAGCAGTGTATGGCTGAAAACCAATAATCCAATGAGCATGGCTGTTTTTCGGTTTTTACTGACCCAGAGTGCAAAAAAACCCGCAAGCACTGACCAGAAAACACCCATTACGACACTGTGGGGATAGTCTCAAGACCGACAGCCCATAAAATCAAAAATATAATCTCAATAAATTCAGAGGCCAAAATGAGCCAACCGACGTTAATGTTTGGGGCGGCTTTTTTCGCTGCGAGACCTACACCAATATGTGCTATACCAGGCAAATTCCCTCTCTTCATTACTCGTTAGGAGTTGTAGCAGAAAGTAATCAGAATGTGTATCGCTAGCTGAAAAATATTGTCCCCCAGATAATTTGACAACTACGTGAACGTCATCTCATATAAACAGGGTTAAGGGTAGGTAAATAATTAGCTGGTTTTAGCGTCAATAAAAAGGTCGGGCAGGGTGATGTTATATATAATGCCACCATCGTTGACAATGGAATAACTACCAGAAAGTTGATCTTCAATAATGGTCCGAATAACAAACATACCTAGTGTTTTCGACTCGCCAGGCTTTTCCTGAAAATTAAACCCTACACCATCATCGCTAATTTTCAGCAAAAGCCCCTGGTCTTTATCAAGCCGGGCTAGCATGGATATCGTGCCCTTCCTTCGATTGAGAAAGGCGTATTTCAGGGCATTGCATAAAATCTCTGTGATCACCAGACCAAGCGGAATGGCAAACTGAATATTTACAGGAATCGCCTCTGTATCCATAACGAGCTCAATTTCTGTCTCTGGTCTTTCATAGACTGCCAGGAGGCGTTCTGATAAACTATGCAAATATTGATCAAGGAGAATTTCCGAAAGGTTCTTTGACCTGTATAGTAAATCATGAACCATGGACATGCTATAAATGCGGTCACTCATTTCACGCAAAATGGCATCAATGGACACTTGCCCAGCCTTGCGGGCCTGTAAATCCAGTAATCCCACAAGGACCTGCATGTTGTTTTTTGTACGGTGGTAAACCTCTTTGAGCAAAATTTCTTTTTCTTGGATAGTAGCCTGCAGTTTTTCCTCAGCATTCCTTCTGACAACAATCTCTTCCTCAAGAATGCGTTTAGAGTGGTCGAGCTGCTCAACTTTTTTCTCAAGCATACGGATCAGGGACTCATTATGCTCTTTCAGATAATCGTTTTCAGGAATGGGTCGTGTAGGCGCTGAGGGTCTTCCTGGTTTGCCCCTTTCGTTTAGCACTTCCTTAAACACCTCAAGTAGTTTTTCCGGCTCCTGGGGTTTGGTCAAATAACGATCCACTCCAAGGTTCATTGCCAGCTCCTTGTCTCGCTTGTCCAGATAGGAGGCCGTGTAAAACACAAACGCGGTGTCTTTTAGTTTATCATCGTTTTTGACTTCATGGCAAAGTGTAAAACCATCCATTACAGGCATGAGAATATCTGAGATAATCAGATCGGGTTTTTTTTCTCGCGCCAGTTTTAACGCGAGTTCTCCGTTTGGAGCTTCAGCTACAGCGAAACCATTCCCAGACAGGAGGCTTTTTAACAGATAGAGATTTTCTGCCTTGTCATCAACCAGCAGAATTTTTTTGATACTATTCCCCTTTTAAATAGCTTTCGATTTCTCCAAGAAAAGTATCCGGGTTGATAGGCTTTTTTATATAGCCATTACAACCGGCCTCAAGGGCTTTTTCCCTGTCACCAGGCATGGCGTAAGATGTGATGGCAATGATAGGTGTTGAGCTCAATGCAGAGTCTTGCCGCAAGAGCTTAGCTACTTCATAGCCATTCATTTTTGGCAACTGAATATCCAGTAGAATCAGATCAGGCGAGACCTTTTTGGCCATCTCCACGCCGGATTGACCATCGTAGGCCTGATGAACTTCATGGCCGCTTTTTTCAAGCAGGAAAGAGGTGAGGTACATATTGTTTTCATTGTCTTCAATAATAAGTGTTCTAATCATGGTCGACCTCCTCTGCCTCCAAAACGATAGGTAGTGCCACCGTAAATGTGCTGCCAGAACCGACCTCACTGGTTACACTTAATGTGCCTCCCAGTAACTCTGATAATTTTTTACTGATAGCCAGACCCAATCCAGAGCCTTCTTTTACACGATCCAGCCCCCCATCTATCTGCCGGAATGTTTCGAAAACAGTCTTTAAATCATCTTCCTTAATACCAATGCCGGTATCAATCACATCAATGATCAAAAATTCGTCCCTGAGATAACACTTTACTCCCACAGAGCCTTCGCTGGTAAACTTGATGGCGTTGTTGATCAGGTTGAGGAGAATTTGCTCAAGCCGTCGCTTGTCGCTTTTTAGCTTGGGCAGGTTGGGTGCGATGTCAAGATCAAGGGGCAGGCCTTTCTTTTGAGCAAAGGGCCGCAGCGAACTCACAGCCATCACCAGCAAAAGATCAACCTTGAACTCTTCACCATGCATCTCAATTCGGCCAGACTCAATCTTTGAGATATCAAGAACATCATTGATGAGTTCGAGCAGGTGCGAAGCGCTTCCCTTAACCATACCGAGTTGCTTCTTTTGCTCGTCTGTGAGCGGGCCAGCCATACCCTGGAGGAGAATGCCGGTAAAACCGATTATTGAATTCAGAGGTGTTCTTAACTCATGAGACATGGAAGCCAGAAAGGCGGATTTTAAATGGTCAGATTCCTCAGCTCTGGTTTTGGCCTCTTCTAGCTCAAGGGTTCTTTCTGAAACAAGATCAGCCAGATGCTTTTCATGATGCCACATTTTTTCCAGCATGTCATTAAAACTATCCACGAGCTGTCCAATTTCATCCTGCGATGTTGCTTCAACACGGAGTGAATAATCTCTGGTATCACGAACTTTTTGCGCCGTACCTGCCAGGTTCATAATAGAATCAGAAATAGGTTTTTGGGCGCGTATAGCCAAGAGGGCTGCCAGAATTAACCCGGCGATAAACAACAGAACGGCCTGGCCCAGTGTTTCAACAAGCTCAGACCTGCGGTTGCTGGTATCCAGATCTAGAGTAATCCACCCGACTTTGAGATTATCAAAAATAATTTTCTGGGTGAGTCTAAGATGGTCATCGTGGGTGTATTTACCCTCTACAATGTCCCTAAGCGTGGTGTCCACATGGTCAGGCTGGGTATAAGAGGCAAAAACCTCCCCATTATGATCATAAACAACCGCACTCAGGATGTCAGGTTGGGTGGCAAGAGATTCCAGGACGTCTTCAGCAGCATCATCATCGAAAAACAAGAGGGCTGATATGCTATTCGAGCCCAAAATTTCAGCCAGCGTAGCCATGCGATCATATGCATTTGTTTCGAACTGTCGATATTGAACAAAGAGGTAAATACCTACGAAAAAGACCAGAATAAAAAGGGTTGTAAATAGCTGAACAGAAATCAGCTTTAATTTTATGGATAAATCACGAAACCTAATCATGGTATAGTTCATCCTCTTCACCAACCAGAATGGCAAGCTTCAGCAAATGTGAGCTGGCGGTTAGTCTGGCTTCAGCAAGTGCAGCACGATTAATTTCGAGTTTTATTTTTCCATCACGCTTAATAAAGTTGATAGCACCGTCACTGGTTGCGAAGCCCAGCGATTCGCCCACAACTAGAATGTTTTCAGGAGGAATGTCAGGGCGGAGGGCATGAAAAGCTTCGCTTTGTTCGATGGGCACGAATAATATCTCACAAGCTTCAATCTCTTCAACGTTTGAGACACGCTCAACATTTATTGTTTGACCGCTGGCCGCTCGTTCTTTTGACATCTGTCGCAGGGGGAGCAGGATGTCATCAAACCCATAAACACCAATATTAAATATTTCTACTGTATCCAAAGAAGTCCAGCTTATATACTTTGTAAAGTTCATAAGAAAGACGGCCTTCATGCGTGTGTCAGGATTGACATGAATCCGCTGGGCTTGAATGGGAAGCAATGGGATCAGCACCAAAAGCAGAAGCCTTAAAAACAGAGGGTTAATAATTCTGAGACGGCTGATCATTTTGTTTTACTTAAGCTCCATTAGCATAGCAGGTAAAGTAAAGCAAGTTCATCCTCATTCCAAAATAGAAGAAGGCCTTATGACGGGACTTGAAATATGTCACACGAATGCAATGTGACTATTGTTAACGCATAAATTTTCCTGAATTTTCTCATCTTTTTGCGGAAAAAAACAACCAAAACCCGGACAATAATTGTATCCGTGAATAATCAGACCGGAAAGGTACTTCCCCTAAGCACTTTTCCAGAGGGTTGTTGCCAGGTGCCACATTATCCATATTGAAAGGGTCTGACCACGGAAGAGCCTTGGAAACCCAGACGAACCACTCCATTTTAAAAGCAGTCTTTGGCACTATAACGGGAGTCTCTATGGAAATTACGCGTCACTTTACAGCCACCACCTTCGTCGTTCGCGAGGGTAAAACCGTACTCCACCTGCACCGGAGCTTAAAAATGTGGCTTCCCCCGGGAGGTCATATTGACCGGGATGAGCTTCCTCATGAGGCGGCCCGTAGAGAAGTGAAAGAGGAAACGGGTCTGGATGTAGACCTTATCCATGAAATGCCCACCATTCATTCTGAAAATGCGCAGGAAATTCCAGGACCTCGACACCTGTTACTGGAAAACATCAATCCTTATCACCAACATATCGACATGATCTATTTTGCTGTTGCTGAAACTTTTGATGTTACCCCTGATCCGGGAGAGTCTCTGGAGCTGCGCTGGTTTGACGCCAAGGAACTTGAGAGTGATGAAATAGAGAGTGATATTCGGGTGCTGGGACAGGAAGCAATTCGGGTAGTTGAAGCGCTTAACCTGGACCTCTAAGCAGTAAAATTCGGTTATAAATGAATCAAGATAACTCCCAACATAATTTCCGAGCCTTTGTGTGGCATGCCTCATGGCTGGGCTTCACGGTGACCTTCACAGAAGTAAATACCGTTCTACCTGGTCTGATTTTGGAGGTTGGAGGTAGTCAGATTCATATTGGAATCCTCACCGCTATCATGATTGGCGCCCCCATGCTTACCCAGCTATTGTTTGCTGGTTTTCTTACACCAAAACCACGCAAAAAGCCCTTTTTGCTTGCGGGCATTTACCTAAGGGTTTTCGCATTATCCGGAGTGGCATGGACGCTTTCACAGATATCAAGGATTGATCCTGTGTACATGATTTTTCTGGTGTATGGATGGATGCTCATCTTTACAACCTCAGGTGCTTTCGCAGGCGTTTCCTACACAGATATTCTGGGAAAAAGTATCGCCGGTGATCAAAGGAAACGATTTTTTGTTTTACGTCAATTTCTCTCCAGCCTGGGTGTCCTCATATCAGCCATTATCGCCAGAGAACTGTTAAAACGCTTCACCTATCCCCTGAATTATGAGATTCTGTTTATTGCGGCAGCAGGATCACTGTTCCTGGCATCTTTCGGGTTTATTGCCTTGAGGGAAAAGCCGGTGGCCAATCGCTACGAAAGCAGTTCGGCTCTGGAAATCTTCAAATTTATACCCGGCTATTTAAGAGAAGATGCCAACCTAAGGAATTTTATCCTGATCAATAACCTCACCGGTTTTGCAACCACCCTGATGCCTTTTTATGTGGTACTGGCTAAAGACACTTATTCATTAGGGGCAAAGGACATTGGCAACTTTTTGCTGATTGGAATTACCGGAATGATTCTTTCGAATTTTCTATGGTCAAAAATCGTTGCTAAGTACTCCTTTAAAGGTGTGATGGTGACCTGGACCATTATCGGAGCTTCATTACCCCTGCTGGCTCTGGTCTTGTCGGGTTATGCCCCCTATTCTGTCTTTCAAGTAATTTTCTTTCTCAGCGGTGTTGCCATGAGTGCCCAGAAAATATCTCAAGGTGGAATATTGATTGAAATCTCAGAAAATGATAATCGAGCACTCTATTCAGGAATCAATGGTGCCTTTAACCTGACCATTGCCCTGTTTCCATTGATCTCAGGATTTGTGATCGCGTGGCTAGGATATGCCCCCGTTTTTTTACTGGGATCTGTGGCTATGATATCCGCCCTATTCTTTGTCCGGCGACTTAATTGTGAGATATCAAAGGCATGATTTTTCTACAACGAACAGAACGAATAGTACGAAGTATGGATGAACTTTTAAGTGAAAAGACCGTCATGATATCCAGTGTTGTAAGCCCTAAAAGTCTTTCGTTTATTTCGTTCTGTTCGTTGTAAAAAACAAAAGCATAAAACAATGATAGAAAAAGCCGAAGCCGTTGTCTTAAAAACCCTGAACCATGGAGATACCAGCAAGATCATCACGCTGTATTCCCGTGAAGTAGGCAGGCTGAAGTTGATTGCCAAGGGTGTGCGTTCACCGAAAAGCAAATCCATGGGTCTCTTTCAACCCACACGGCATTTGCAGGTGATTTACTATTCAAAAGCGAATTCAGAACTCCAGCTTTTTAAGTCTGGTGAATTGGTGAATGGTTTTTTTGGTCTGGAGGAAGATTTTGACCGGCTTACCCTGGCCCAGGTGGTTGTGGAGCTTCTGGATCGCTCAGTAGAAGACGAAGAAACCCACCCCAGGCTGTTCCAGCTGCTCATCGATACCCTGGCGCGTCTCAGCGATAATGCTGTTTCATCGGCTGAAGCCTATTGGTTTTTCCATACTCACCTGTTAAGGGAGTTGGGCTATAGACCAAATGTGGGTCACTGTTCCATCTGTCGTGACTCATTCAGCAATGGCGGATACCTGGGAACGGGTAGCTCACACCTGGAGTGTATCAAATGTCATCAACCCGGACATGAATCCATCTTTGTCAACGAAACGGTTCTCAATGTGGTTCAGGATCTTCTGGATGCCCAATGGGGTGAACTGGAAAAGTCCTCACTTACCGCTAGAGACAGACGTACCCTCTGGGACTTCCTGTGGCGCTTCACTTTCCATCATATTGAATCTTCCCGGGGAATGAAATCCCTGAAAGTCCTTCGACAACTCTACGATTAATCTTTGATAAGAACATTCTCGAGTCATCCTGAACGAAGTGAAGGATCTTGATCCATATCCGACACTCCATTCTATCATCTCGCGGTCAGGATTTTTCACAGAGTCTGTACTGAGCGAGGTCGAAGCACTCAGGACGACATAGAGGGAACACTTTTAAACGGGATTAAATATTTGTCGCTTTGGTATTACCCAGCAGGGTGCTGAGCCATTGGGTTTCATCAAAACTGGAGAGGGCAATTTTCATGCTCATTGTCAGGGGCACTGACAGGATCATCCCCACGGGTCCAAGCACCCATCCCCAGAATAACAAGGAGAGAAAAACCACCAGAGTGGAAAGACCAAGGCCTTTACCCATGAGACGGGGTTCCAGAAAACTACCGATACCCATATTGACGGCAAAGTATCCCAGGGCAACTGCCACGGCTGTCCAGGGTCCCAGCTGAATCAAGGCCAGAAGAACGGGTGGCACTGCAGCCATAATGGATCCGATATTGGGGATATAATTGAATAAAAAAGTGAGTAAGCCCCACAGAATGGCATAATCCACACCCCAGATACTGAGCCAGATTGTAGCAATTAGCCCCGTTCCCAGACTGGTCCAGGTTTTAATCACCATATAACGATTGATATTATCCAGAAAAATGCTGGAGCGATCGATCTCAGGTGAATCCTGGTGCATGGCAACTTCCATTTTAGCACCAAAATTGGCAGCTTCCAGTAACATGAAAACCACAACCAGAAGAATTAAAAAGGTATCGCCTAACATGTTTCCCAGTCCAGTTAACAGGCGGGAGGTCAGGCGCATTGCTGCGCCAGGATCAATAAACTCCATAAAGGTTTTATCAACGATCTTAAGGCCACGCTCTTCGAAAAACTGTAAAAAACTGTCAATTCGACCTTGCAACCCGCTTTGATAGGCAGGAATGTTATTGGAAAAATCTGTTAATGAAGATCCAACCAGCACGGCAATGAGAAAACCCGCCAGCAGAATCATGAGAATGATAAGAAGAATAGCAATTCCAGCAGGAATCCCTTTGGATCGCAGCCAGTTTAGCAGGGGGGTTACAATAATTGCAATAAACAGGGAAAGCAGAAAAGGAATCAGGATATCCTGGGCTGCACGCATACCGGCCACCACCACAACAAAAGCAGCCAGGGTCAGCAGGATGCGCTGAACGCGATTAAACCCGACGTGTACGATTTCCGACATGCCTTGAATCTAGTCAGTAGAGATTAATTTTTCACAACGAATTTTATGAAAGCGACGAATAGACTTTATGTAATACATACGGGTAATCTAGGAACCCAGGTTTCGTTATATTTTTCTCGTCGCGTCATCCCGAGCGGAGTCTAGGGGCGTATACTCTTTTTTATCCCAGATATTATTCCTTGACGCAGTTAATCGTGAGCAATGCTAACGTGCCTGGGGTGATGAGGACAGGTGTGCGAAAATGGAGAATGAGCTATCGAGTTAGCCTACGAATCAAACGGTAAGTAACTGAGGCTGACAAAAAGGAGACGGCGATGGCAATCAGGGTCCCCCAAACAAGTGTGGTGTGTTGATAGGCAAAATGAGCGGTGAAGGAATAAACGCCCACGTTGATCATGGCGCTGAGCATGAGTGTTTTTGCCACAGCTCGTGAGAACTCAACACCACCCGTGCGATAGGTTATGTATAATGTGGATGTAAAAATGACTGGAAAGTTTGAAAAAATACCGCCGACCACGGGTCCTGAAAGTTTGGTTATTAGCACAGCACTTGAAATAATTAACCCACTGACAATACCCCGGGTAACGATCTGCTGCATCGTATAAGGAACCCGAACCCCGCCCTTGTGGGTGATATTCAGAACCTTTTCAGTGATGAGTACGCAAATAATCAACGCTGATAACCAGATTGCCATGGAGGCTGGAAAGTCTTTCAGCCCGAGTTGCACAACCCCGTAGATCACAACAAACCAGAAGGCCAGGGCGGCAAGAATAGCCTTGATCAAGCCTCTCTGAACAGCAACAAGGTAGATGATAATGAAAAAGCCATTGATGCCCATAACCATGGGGATCATGACCGCAGCCTGTGAGGCAGCAGCTGTTGATTGGGTAATTCCAATAAACAAGAGCGCAACCACAATGGTGCTGGGCAAGCCCCCGATAAACCCACCAATTTTACTGCCAAAACGTTCAGCAATTACCGTCACCGAGGTAATCCAAATGGATCCCACAGCAAAACTCATGGCCAGTTTAATCAGAAAGGTTTGATCCAGGGTTTCCATGGAGACAGATTAATGAATTGGGCAGAAGTATGAAGGAAAAAGAAGCTGTATTCCTGCGTCTCTCTATGGCAGAGTGAAGCGAGAAATGTTGAACGGGAGTGTATAGTTTCATAGTTTTGGTTGCAAGGGACAGGGCATATGTAGATAGCATCGCATCGCGCCGCCACGTTAGTAAAAAATATTTACAATTACCGGAAACCCGACCTTTGTAACCATCCAACAATCGTTTATAATGTCATCAATGCTCCAATACATCCTCAATCGCTTCGCACAACTCGTGCCTGTCCTTTTTGGTATAATTTTACTCACATTTATATTGATGTATATCGTTCCTGGTGATCCTGTGCTCTCCATGGTGGGTGAACGCTATGATGAAGAGACCCTGCAGAGTCTGCGAGACCAATTCCATTTAAATGATCCGCTCTGGAAACAGTTTGGTCACTATTTGTGGGGATTGGCTCATGGTGATCTTGGTATTTCATTTATTTCACAGAAGCCGGTGACTGATATGATTCTTGAGCGCTTCCCGGCAACCATGTTGTTGGCGGTGGGTGCCATGTTTGTTTCGGTGCTAATGGGAATCTCCGTTGGTGTGATTTCAGCGATCAAGCCTCATTCATGGTTGGACCGCACCACCATGGGCATAGCGCTTCTGGGAATTTCAGCGCCTGTATTCTGGGTGGGTCTGTTGTTGATCATTGGTGCCCGAGCTATTGGGTGGCCTTACCTCACCGGTTATGGCTGCCTGCCTTATCTGATTTTACCAGCCATTACACTGGGAACCCGCAGTGCCGCCTTCTTAGCCCGGGTGACCCGCGCTAATATGCTGGAAGTCCTCTCTCAGGATTATGTCCGAACCGCAAAGGCCAAAGGTCTTTCCAATTTTATTGTGGTGGCTAAACACGCCCTGAAAAATACGATGATTCCCGTAATCACCATTATCGGTGTGGATTTCGGGTCGTATTTGTCCGGCGCCGTGTTGACTGAATCCATCTTCAATTGGCCAGGTATTGGCCGTTTGGCTCTCAATGCCATTTTGAAACGCGACTTTCCGGTTATCCAGGGTGCCGTTCTGGTTACTGCCCTGATTTTTGTCACCGCCAATTTTCTGGTAGACATCCTGTATGGGGTCATTGATCCGCGCATACGGCTGGGGAAGGATAAATCATGATTCCCCATTCCAGGCGACGATACGAATCGTCGCGTAGAGAAACCAGCAAACCCCTGTTTAAGGATAGAAATGCGCGGTAGCATAACCACAGAAACCCTGCGTCAATTACGCAAAAACAAAGTTGCTCTCTTTGGGTTGTTTCTCGTAGTTCTGCTGGTTTTTGTGGGTGTGTTTGCACCCTGGGTGGCACCTTACAACCCCTATGCCGCTGATTTGGATATCAGTCTCAACCCGCCCTCAGCCCAACACTGGCTGGGCACGGATGAAGAGGGTCGCGATGTCCTTTCACGAATTATTTATGGCGCACGGATTTCACTTAAAGTGGGAATAATCGCCAGCTCAATATCCCTGTTTATTGGTGCGATTCTGGGGTTGATTGCCGGTTTTTTCAGGGGTTGGCTTGAGACCATTATCATGCGCTTTACCGATGTAATGTTCGGGTTTCCAGCGTTGCTATTTATGATCGGAATTACTGCTGCGGTTCCGCGACCCAGCATTGAAGTGGCCATGTTGGCCATTGGTCTGGTAAGCTGGCCGGGCATGGCGCGTATCATGCGGGCTCAGGTGCTCACTATTGTTGAGCAGGAATATGTCACTGCTGCGCGATCATTGGGCTATTCACAACTCCGCATCATTTTACGTCATGTTGTGCCTAACAGTCTGGCACCGGTTATTGTGGCCTTCACCATGAGTATTGCCGGTGCAGTAATGGCGGAAGCCTCGCTCTCATTTATCGGTCTAGGGGCTCAACCACCGGAACCCTCCTGGGGCTCCATGATTGCCTTTGGGAGAATGCATTTACGGGGGGAGTGGTGGATCTCGGTTTTTCCCGGCCTGGCCGTGGCTGTTATGGTCATTGGCTTTAACCTGTTTGGAGAAGGCTTGAGAGATGCCCTGGACCCCACTATGCGGGGCAGACTAAGTAAGAAGTAAGAAGGGAACGTACGATGGATGGGGCCATGCAGATTTTGGGACTTCTGGGGGCGGGTCTGCTGCTCCTGGCATACTTCAAAAACTCCACATCAAAATGGACCTCCCGCAATATATCGTACCATGTGACCAACCTGGGCGGGGCGGTACTCATCTGTGTAAACACCTATTACTTTAGTGTCTATGGCCCATTTATTCTCAATATTTTTTGGGCCCTGATTGCTTTGAATGGAATCAAACTGTACCTGTCAAAAGAAACCACAATATAGGGGGCAAAAATGGTCCGTAGCTTGTTCAATGGAGTCTTGATGTTTGTCATGGTTCTGGGCTTGTCAAATTGTACATCTCATATGCTCACAAGTGACCGACCTGTTCAGCCAGAGGGCGTGTCAGAACAAGATGACGAGGTGCTGATCCGCACATTTGAAAAATACGGGATGACCATTATTGGCTTCAAAGGCAATTTTGAAATCATCTATGACCCAACCCAGCCCCTGTCGCTGTATCAAACCGCTGAAAATGACCCTTATTCCTATCTCATCAATGGCTCTTATTTTGAAGGATCTCGTATTCATGCCGGTTGGCTATCTATTTTTGGTGACCAACATGCACCCATTAAAGATGATCGTCAATTGTCCCATATGGCTATTCTGGACACCAGTCTGGGATATTTGGACTTTCCTGGCCTGGACCTCTGGGATTCCAGCATGACCGGCACCTCAACCATCGAGTTTCAAACAGGTCCTCTGGTAATTTATGAAAACCAGATTGATACCCTCTCCATTAAGGCATCAATTAATGGCATGACTTCACACCTCAGAACCTTTCTGGCCTATACGGAGGAAGATGGCATGAAGTATTTTATAATTACCAGACAGGTTGGACCGCTTGATAAAATAGCTGAGCATCTTTTATCGTTACCTGTGTTTAATAATAAGGCGCTTTCGGTTATGAACCTGGATGGCGGCTCATCAACGGCTCTGTTTTCCAGAGAACATCCAGAATTGAACTTCAATGTAAACCGGCCGCTACCCATTTTGCTTGGGATACGCTGATATTTGATACCTGGAGGGGAGTATAATGCATAAGTCTAATCATTTGAACTGGCTCGATAATCTCCGGACAACCACCATCTTTCTGGTGGTGATATATCATGTAGGAGGTGTGTATGAGGCAGCCGGACTGTGGGGCTGGTTTTGGATTGTCGATGATCCAAACACTCTCACCTGGGTTGGCATTTTAGGAATCATGTTCGATATCATGGTTATGCCCACCATGTTCTTTATTTCAGGATATTTAACCCCGTACTCAGTCAGTTCTAAAACCGGCCTTGAGTTTTTAAAAGGAAAATCAAAGCGATTGCTGGTGCCCTGGTTTCTGGCTGTCTTTACGCTTATTCCCACCTATAAAGTGATCTTTCTATATTCCAGGGGTTTACCTCAAGAGAATTGGCTCACATACTTTCATATAACCAATCTCAATAGCCAGAACTGGCTGTGGTTTCTACCTGTTTTGTTCCTCTTCAATTTGCTCTATCTTGGATTTACGCGAGCAAATCTCAAGTTTTCAAAGGTTTCTGTGAAAGCGGCCATATCCGGTATCTTTGTACTGGGTTTTCTTGCCAGCCTTGGACTGGGCTCCTGGCTGGGGTTCCGTTCCTGGACCCTCACACCTATCCTTGATTTTGAAAACGAACGTTTAGTGCTGTATTTCTTCATGTTTCTGTTTGGAGCACTGTGTTTTGAGAAGGGGGTCTTTTCAAAAGAAGCCCGGAGCAATAAATGGTATATCATTATGAGTTCCATTGCCTGGATACCCGTCACCGCCCACATCTTTATGCGGATTCTCCCCTTCTTTTACCCGGAGGGCTTTGATATTACCCTGGCCTATCGTGTCGGGTGGTGGCTAAGTTTTTACCTCTCACTCTTCGTGTTACTTTATACAATGATAGAAACCTTTCGAATTTACTTTGATAAACCGGGCAGGATATGGGGTGAGTTGAATAAGAATTCCTACGGGGTCTATATCATCCACGTCATTATCATCGGCATCTTCGGAACCCTATTGATGCAGTTTGATATTTCAGCCTGGATCAAGTATTCTGCCCTGGTGGTTTTGACTTATGTGGTGAGCAATCTACTGGTATCGTTACGCTGTCGATATTTTGTCAGGCACCAGTGATGAGAAAAAAGGTTGTCTTTTTACAACGAACTGACGAAAAAAACGAACAGAGCATGATGTGGACATTTGGAGAGCCTCACTGTCCCTAATGTGTCTTCGCGAGGAGGGCATCGCCCACGCGGCGATCTCCTCAATAACAGAGAGATTGCTTCGCTCCTCTCGTAAAGCCGGGCAATTTGAATCCGTGGCTTTACGCTTTTTAAACAACGAATCCACGAATAGAACGAACTATAAATACTGATTTCGCAACGTTCGTTTGTTTCATTGTAAAAAAAAAGAGAGATTGCTTCGTCGCTTTGCTCCTCCATTAGACTTGTTTCATTAGAAAATGGATTAGTTTTAACTGTTAAGTTCCAGATATCGCCCGGTGTTGAATAAGTCTAAGGCTCCTCAAGGAAAAACCTTCTTTGCGATGCAGACCCAACACCGGATTGGCAGAA
>JAERTH010000022.1 GCA_016844955.1 Fidelibacterota bacterium
CCAGACTGCTGGATGAAAGAAGAATATCGACATAATGACTTGGCTGACAAAAATGTTCAGATCATCCCATCGTGCGATGTGGGCACACTCATGGGCCAGCATGGATCGCAGACTTTGAGGGTGAGCTTTTACATCGTCGGAAAGAATGATCCTGGGAATAATTGATCCCATGGTATAGGTATTTGAATTTGGCCTATGGGTCTGGCAAACAATGATCTTGCGTTTGATGCCAAAGTGTTGTTTTAAATGTTGAAGTTCTACCTGGATATGAGGCGTTAGATTGTGCTTCCTCGGCTGATGTTTAAGCCATCCCCTTAGAATCAGTATTCTACCTAGGGTGAGGGTGACACCACAAAGCCATAGGATGGCAATGACAGGTGGCAAAAAACGAAAGGGTGAATTGGCATGTGGTAGGGCGCTGGAAAAATCTTCTAGTCCGTATCCATTCAGCCCCATAGGGTCAACCTGGATGAGGACAGTATTCAGACTCGGAATCCAGAAGCTAACATCTCCTGTTAGCCCGAATTGGGTGGGAATGATCATCCGCAGCAGGACGAGCATCCAGAGTCCGTGTACAAGTTGAGGGTGTTTTCGGGAAAAATAGTGGCTTATAATGAGGGCTAGGCCTGCCAGGGGAATGATATTAAGGGATTGAAACTGGAGGTAGTTCAGGAGTGTTAAAAGTGAATTGGAGTCAAGGAGCATTATTGATCCTCCTCGATCAAGGCACTCAACTCATTGGCTTCGGAGATGGAAAGTGTTCCCGATTCAGTGAACATGGCCACAACTTGTTGTGGGGAACTGCCGAGAAAACCATCAGCAAAAAAGCGCACCCATTTAACCATTCCCTGTGCCTTTGAAATGAGCGGATGATAGAGATAGACATTATGCTGGCGCTTACGATCCAAAAGCCCCTTCTTTATCATTCGATCCATGGTCGTTTTGGTTGTTGAGTAGGCCCAGTCCTTGGTTGACACAAGCTGGTCATGAACCTCCCGTATGCTTAGCTCACCATTTTCCCATAATATTTTCATAATGGGGAACTCAGATTCGGTTATCTCTTGAGAGTTGGTCATTTTGATCCTTATGCTACAGTGTCGCTTATCTGTTACAGTGTAACAGGTGAATTTCTAAGAAGCAAGGAATTTTCTCCCAATAGGTGGTTTGCCGTGAGTGATATGATTTCCAATTGATTCCAAGCGCATACAGGCAAGCCGAAGCGTTGCACTGAAAACTGATCAGCTAAGTATTCTGGTAAGCATCTAACCATATCATAAATATATGTTTACATATCAGTCTTATAATAAAAATATATAAAGACGCAATACTTGTTAATGGTCAATAATATTGTATCTATAAAAAAAACAATGAGATAGGACTTGTCTTGACAAAAGGTGGCACATGACTTGTGTAAATACCCTGTGTAATGATTTTTGATAAGTAAAGGTAGAGGGAGGCAATTATGCTTAAAACAAGTGCAATGATAGTTTTAGTATTATCACTTGCAACAATGGTCAGCGCCGAAGCTCCGGTAGTGGGCAATGCAGGGATAACCCCACCCCAACCGGTAGGAGGAATACAGGCTATATCAGATGTGGCTGAATATCCAAAACTGGCAATCGAAACCAAATTCGAGCGATCAGTTGTTCTCAGATTTCGTGTTGACCGAACTGGAAACATTTCAAACATCATCGTCGTAAGTAGTGGTGGCAATTCCTTTGATGAATCCGCCATTTCCGCGGTGAAAAGTGTTGAATGGATTCCAGCGACGATCAATGATCGGAATGTCGATATCAATTACGAATTACCCTTTAAGTTCTGTTGCAGAAATGTAGTACTCTAGCACATCTCAACCCTCAAATTGCTTTAGGGGCAACCTATTCCCTAAGAAGTCTTGTCATTCATCCTCTCATTTCTCAAATTCCCAGGTCGATTTAATCTTTGCAGGAGTTGTAATGTCAACCTTTCGAATCAGAAACTACCGCTTCACACTATTATTTATCTTTGTCCTAACGCTCCACGCCAGTCCAGAGGACTGGCGTATTGCATTATGCATTTCAGAAAACCCCACCCGGCAAATGAATGTTGCCTGGAGAACCGAGATAGAACTGGATACCCCCAGCGTTCAAGTGGTGCTTAATTCACCCCTGGCCAAATTCAACGAAACCCCGGTGGTTTTTCCAGCCGCTACTGAAATAGTCACACTCAGCGACAGTTCACGTGTCTATGCCTACTCAGGAGCAATGAAAAATCTCCACCCAGGAACATCATATGCATACAGGGTTGGTGGGGTTGATAGCTGGAGCGAGTGGTTGGTATTCACCACTGCAGCGGAATCCACGGATAATTTTAGATTCCTTTATTTTGGTGATCCACAGAATGGCCTGCGCAGTCATGTATCCCGGGCTTTTCGGGCGGGATATAAGGCCGCCCCTGATGCCGAATTTATCACCATGGCAGGGGATCTTGTCTCAGTTCCAGATATTGATCAGCAATGGGAAGACTTCTTTCATGCTGGTGGTTGGATTTTTGGGCAGGTTCCACAGGTTCCTGTTATGGGTAATCATGCATACTATGTAAATAGAACCTGGGGGAAAGTATATTCAAACCAGTGGCGACCACATTTCAAACTTCCAGAAAATGGATTGGAAAGTCTTCCTGAAACCAACTACTATTTTCACTATCAAGGCTTGCTCTTTGTTGTTTTGAATGGCTCGGAACAGCTTGATGAACAGGCGGTATGGTTGGATGAAGTGCTGAGTAGGGAAAAGAGCGTCTGGGTGGTGTTGAGTCTGCATCAGCCGCTTTATGCAACGGGTGATGGCAGGGATGGGGAAAGACAACGCACCGCCTTTCTCTTGACGATAGATAAACATGAAGTAGATCTTGTGCTTCAGGGGCATGATCACACTTTTGGACGCACCTATCCACTCCGAGAAGGAGCACCTGTAAAAAAGCGGCAAAAAGGGACGGTGTATATTGTTTCAGTCTCTGGATCAAAACAGTATAAACTGAATCCCAAACACAACGGCCTGTTCGAAATTACCGGAGCTGACACACAATTCTATCATATTATCGATGTCGAATCCAGGAAGCTGATCCTTTCATCCTATTCAGTCGATGGTGTTTTAGTGGACGAGTTAGTAATTAAGCCATCAAAAATGAGGCAATAATTGTCCTGAAATCATTCCGTAGGTAGCGTTCTATTGGACTGAAACGCTGTTCGGCTTGATGCAATAAAAGCGTAGCTCAGGTTTGAGTTACTACCCGATTTACATCAAAATTTCCCACATATCCATTTTAAGCCAAATCTGTTTTCGATTTATGTACTGTTCCATCCGTTTGTTGAGTGTGAGTCAAGAATCTTCAGTGTAGATAAAAATAAGTAAAAACAGCAACTTAAGCGCGCGTTTAAAATGATGCATGTATCATTAGTTGCCCAAGGGATATATTCCGATATATGCATAGCACAATAGAATGCATACCAAATTCAGAACCGAAAGCCTTTGCTGGAGTATGTACAAATTGTAAACTAACCTGCTAACCAACAAAACCTTTACGGGAAGGGAAATGGAATGAAGAGAAGTAGTTTTTTTATCGCTGCTCTGTTACTTGTCCTCGGAACAGTGACAAGCTCATATGCAGGCGATGTTTTTATCAGCGAATTAGCTGACCCCAATAATGATGCAACACTAAGATTTGTTGAGATTCACAATGCTGCCGACTTGGCACAGGATCTTACTGGGTGGGAGCTGAGAAAATACACCAACGCATCAGCTACAGTAAGTCAAACACTTGCACTAACAGGATCCATCCCTGCACTGGGTAATTTTGTGATCGCTGCTGGAACAGATGTTTCTGCCTTTGAGACTGCCTACGGAATGGCTCCGGATATGTGGGATGCAGGTGAGAATGACGTTGCCGGTAGTAATGGCGATGACAATCTTGAGCTGGTCAATGCCAGTGGAGTGGTTGTTGACCAATTTGGTGTTCCCGGTGAAGATGGAACAGGAACCAACCATGAGTTTGAAGATGGTCGTGCCCTTCGTCTTGCCACGGTTACCGCAGGAAACCCTGTCTGGGATCCAGCAGAATGGGCCATTGATAGTGATCAGCCCTCTGGTCTTGGTGCAATCGATGCTCCAGATGGTTTTGATCCATATGTATGGCCAAGTGCTATTGAACTGGAATTGGTGAATGCCTACACAATCAGCGATACTGAAATCGAAGTTGTGTATTCAGGTGACCTAACTGCTGTGGATGTTGCTGACTATTCACTGGCCGGTACAGCAGGTGTGACTTTTACCACTGCAACTATAGATGATTCCGATGCCAGTCTGGTTCACCTTGTATCCGCTGCCACCATTGAAGGTGACATTGTAGTGGATACCCTTTTGGACGCCGCGAACGAGGGATCATTTGAAATGTATGCTGGAATCATGGCCATTGGATTTACCAATACTTTGAATCCCGGTGGACAGATTGAACAGGATATTCCCGGTACGTATTTTGGACTTGTTACAGCCAATGATGCCTATAACAATGTCTGGGTGAATGACGGCGACGAAGCCTATATGGGTGTCCTCATTTTTGACTATGATTTTGACGGTTCAGTTGCTGTAGGTGATCAGGTTCTGTTTACTGCAACTCTGGACGTCTATGAAAACCTGTCAGAGCTCAAGAATCCCATGTTGATTGAAATTGAATCTTCAGGGAATCCAACTATCCCGGCCCTGATCACAGGATCCGAAATTGACAGCTCTTTAGCTGCTGAAACCAATCCTGCAGAACAATGGGAAGGTCAGCTGGTTCTCATAGAGAATGCAACCGTACTAACTTCTGACATGGAAAACTACACCTATGAGTTGACCGATGATGGTGGCGTCACCAAGTTTATTGTTGCTGACAATGTGGACTACCACTTTGGTAACATTACACTCAATGAAGGTTCACAGTATTCCATCACAGGTGTCGTGGATTATGATGATGGCATGTATCGTGTCAATCCAAGAGATATGGATGATGTTTTTGAAATCATTGTTGATCATAATCTCAATCTCACTTTTGATGAAGAATCAGATGCAGCCAACTGGGGTGTATTCGACGGGGCTACTGGTTATACAACCGTAACCCATGATGCCACAGCTGGTGTTGACGGAACTGGAGCCATGGTTTTCGGTGATGGCGGTTACGGGTATTATATCAAACGTACTGTAAGTGCTACCGTTGGTACAGCCTATATGCTTTCTATGGATATTAAGACTGTAGGCTGGGACACACCTGATACCTATCCTATTACGCTAGCCGTTGAAGGTCTAGATGTTGCGGAAAATAGTATCAGTATTAACAGTCTGACTGAGTTTACAACCATCACTTTGATGGGTACTGTCACCAGTGCTGACGGCTATATCAAGCTGGAAGGTTCAAACACCCTCGCTGCAAATGTCGGTGGAACTATCAGCGTGACTGTGGACAATCTTGTGTTTGTTGATGATTATGTTGAGCCAAATTTTGATCTAGACCTCGTTTTTGAAGACGATACAGATGCAGCCAGCTGGGGCGTGTACGATGGGACTAGTGGTTATACCACAGTTGCCCATGATGCCACAGCCGGTGTTGATGGCACCGGTGCACTGGTATTTGGTGATGGTGGCTATGGCTACTATATCAAAAGACCTGTCACTGCTACTCCCGGAACTGATTATTCACTGTCCATCGATATCAAGACTGTCGGCTGGGATACACCCGACACCTACCCGATTACACTGGCCGTTGAAGGCCTTGATGTTGCGGAAAATAGTGTCAGCATCAACAGCCTGACTGAGTTTACCACCATCACCTTGATGGGTACAGCCACCAGTGCAAATGGATATATCAAGCTGGAAGGTTCAAACACCCTCGCTGGAAGTGTCGGTGGGACTATCAGTGTTACCATCGATAACCTGATGTTTGATGATGATCATATCGTTGAAGAAGTGGATATTGATGTTCTGGTTAATGAGTTTGATACCAACACATCGAGTGCAGAATATATCGAGATTTACAACACGACTGACCTGGCAATTGATCTAGCCACTGATGCTCATGTTCTGGTCTTCGTGAATGGAAGTAACGATCTCATCTATCAGGCAACAGACCTGGTTGGATCACTACCAGCCAATGGATTCTTCGTGATCGCCGAAACCGGTGTTACTGATATCGAGGGATATACACCTGACCAAAATGCTGCCTGGGGAAGTTTCCAAAATGGAACCGACGGTTTTGCATTGGTCAAGGGTGCTGCAGCATCAGACTTTGCCAACGATGCTGTTTATAGCACATCCCTGGCTGCCGTTACAGGAGCAAGCCAGCAGGATGCTGTGATCTATGCTGGAGGAGATTACCCTGATACAGATCTTGAAACAGAATTCAACCTTCCTGGTATTGTAATCCTCAATGGATCAAGCGGCTCCTCCGCTCGAGTTACTGATGGTCAAGGTGGTGCAGATTATGAGAATAGCGATTGGGAAATTGCTGTTATTCGTACACCCGGTTCAACCAATGTACTGCCGCCGTCCCTGATTTCTGCGTATACAATCAGTGACACTGAAATCGAAGTTATGTATTCAGGTGACCTGACTGCTGTAGACGTGGCTGATTATTCGTTGGCCGGTACTGCAGGTGTGACCTTTACCACTGCAACAATCGATGATACTGATGCCAGTCTGGTCCACCTTGTATCCGCTGCCACCATTGAAGGTGACATCGTGGTGGATACCCTGATGGACGCCGGTACGGAAGGATCATTCGAAATGTATGCTGGCATCATGGCCATTGGATATACCAATGCTATGAATCCCGGTGGACAGATCGAAGAAGATATTCCCGGCACCTATTTTGGCTTGGTAACAGCCAATGATGCCTACAACAATATCTGGGTCAATGATGGCGACGAAGCCTATATGGGTGTCCTCGTTTTTGACTATGATTTTGATGGTCTGGTTGCTGTCGGTGATCAGATTCTATTCACAGCAATCCTGGACATTTATAATAATTTGTCCGAACTCAAGAATCCCATGTTGATTGAGCTTGAATCTTCAGGGAATCCAACTATTCCAGCCATGATCGCTGGTGCGGATATTGACAGCTCCTTGGCTGCCGATACCAATCCTGCAGAACAGTGGGAAGGTCAGTTGGTAACAATCGATACAGCGACAGTTCTTGCTTTCGATGCTGCAAACTACACTTATGAGTTAACAGATGATGGCGGAACGACAATGTTCCTCCTGGGTGACAATGTTGATTACCACCTCGGCAATATCACACTGGATGTTGGTACCAATTACACCATCACTGGTGTAGTGGACTATACCGATGACACCTATCGGATCAATCCCCGTGGAATGGGTGATGTGATAGATCTTTCCGAAAGTCCAGCCATTGTTTCGGTTGTATCAATGAATGATTCATTAATCAATGTAGCTTATTCGCGTGACATGTCCGCTGTAGATGTCTTGGATTACGCTATCGCAGGAACTGCTGTGAGTTTCGACTCAGCAACAATTGATGCAGTTGATGCTACGCTGGTTCACCTGATCGCCTCTGCTGCTATCACTGCGGATGGCATCATGGACACATTGATTGATGCTGCCAATGCTGATACAGTCATGTTGTACGCAGGTATAACACCCATTTCTTTTACAAATGCATTGAATCCAGATGGACAAATCCAACTGGGCATCCCTGCTTCTTTTGCCGGGTTGATTACAGCAAATGATGCCTACAACAACGCATGGATCAACGATGCCACAGGTGGATATAATGGTGTTCTGTTATATGACTATGACATTGTGGATGCAGTTGCTGTTGGAGATGAAGTGGTTATCGCTGGAGAGTTAGATATTTATAATAATCTTTCCGAGCTTAAACGGATCGACTTAATTGAAACTATTTCCAGTGGCAACCCAACCGTTCCTACTGCTATCATGAGTGCAGATATTGATAGCTCTCTGGCTGCTGATACTAACCCTGCTGAAATGTGGGAAGGTCAGTTGGTTTCGATCGATACCGCTACGGTTCTGTCCTACAATGGATCAGATTATAGATACGAACTCACAACTGATGGTGGAGCCACCACGTTTCTCCTTGGTGATGATGTTGACTATCATTTCGGAAACATTTCCCTCAACGTAGGTTCAACATACAATCTCGTTGGTGTGGTGAGTTACCTCTACGGTAGCTATGTCTTTAGTCCCAGAAGCATGGATGATGTGGAAGAACTGGATGTTGCCGCTCCAGAAGTAATGAGTGTGGTTGCCGTCAACGAAACCACAACTCAGATTCGTTACTCTGAATCTGTTTTTCCTGATGCTCTGGAAATGCAGTACTATCTTGTTGATGGTGTAGCACCGACCAATGCATTATGGCCTGCTGTAGATGCTGACATGAAGGTTGTTATCCTGGAGCATGCTGCTCTGGAAGCCAATATGCCACACGAACTTATCGTGAGTGGCATTCAGGATACTTGGGGCAATGCGATGGCAGCTGCTGATACTATCGGGTTTGTCTATGAGAGACCTGGCACACTACCCATTGATAACGTCATCTTCGATTTTGTCGATGGGACTGGTAACTTCTGGCAGCCAACTGGTTCCGGATCAACATATGGTATCCTGGACGCATCCACGTTTGCATCAACAGACACAATATCGTACACAGGTAGTAATTCAGGTGAGATCAATGTCCTGGATGATCCTGATGACGCAGGTGGCTGGTTTGTCAGACTGTACGATGGGAATGGGGGTTTTCCTGACAGAATCCAGGCTGATTCAAAACTGTTCTTCTACCTCCGTGCTGGCAATGCGGATATGCAAATTCGTCTTGTAGTCAGGGATGATGATGGCTATGAGGTTAGTGACTGGCAAGATGTTACTTATGCCGAAGCTGACTGGCAGGTAATTTCCCTTGACCTATTGAACGATCAGGTAACTGGTTGGGTCAACGGAAATGGCAGCATCAACGCTGCTGGTGGGGATGTTGGCATAAGTGGTATCCATATCAAATGCTCAGAGGATATTAGCACGACGCTCTTTGTTGATATGATCACCGAACGTTACAACATCGATCCTGTTGATGTCACTTTTGAACTGGATATGGGCGTTCAGGCCCTGATGGAAAACTTCACCCCGGGTACAGACTTTGTTGATGTTGCCGGTAATTTCAATGGCTGGGGTGAAAACTCTATGGTCCTTGATGCCACTGGAGCAGATACGATGTATACCTACACACTCACTGGTATGTATCCTGGCCAGAACCTGGAGTACAAGTTCAGGATCAACGGAAGTTGGAGTGATGAAACAGCAGAATTCCCATTTGGTGGTCCTGCTAGAACCTATGTGATTCCAGATACAAATAGTGTTGTGTTCGCCTACTACAACAATGTTGAGGTTCCTGTTGGAATCAACGGTGTTGAAATACCAGATGTGTATGCATTGCACAATAACTATCCAAACCCCTTCAACCCAATCACCAATATCAAGTATGATATACCGGAGAATGCTTATGTAAGAATCTCGGTCTATAACACACTTGGTCAGCATGTGATAGACCTGGTGAATGAAGATCAGTCACCTGGTTTCTATCAGCTGCAATGGAATGGTTTGAGTAAACATGGTACACCGGTTAGTAGCGGAATGTATATCTATCGTCTAACGACGTCAGAATTCACAAAATCTGCGAAGATGACGTACCTGAAATAGAAATCGCTTAAAATCGATTTTCAAAACCCCCAGCCTTCGGGTTGGGGGTTTTTTTTGGTATGGACATTGAGCTCGTCATCCTGCTTGCCGGTCGAAGCTGAAAGCATAGACTGTGGTTTGTCGAAGAATATGTTTTCAGGTTTCACATCAAATAGACACCAATCACACGAATAAGACAAATCAACACAAATGCAGTTGAAAAAAATAATCCAATTCGTGTTCATTCGATTCGTTGGTGAAATTCGTGTCTAAAAACAAAAGAGAGATTGCCGCGTCGTTCCTCCTCGCAAAGACGGGTGGGGATTTCAACTTTCTGATTTCAAGTTTCAACCTACTTACAACAACGAATAGAACGAACTGGACGAATTGTTTAGTTTCAATTGATGCTGGCTCTCATCCTCGTCATCCTGCTTGCCGGTCGGAGCTGGAAGCATAGACTGGGGCCTGTCGAAGGATATGTTTTCAAGTTTCACATCATATAGACACCAATCGCACGAATAAGACAAATCAGCACAAATGCAGTTGAAAAAAAGCAATTCGTGTGCATTCGACGCTTTAGTGAAAATCGTGTCTAAAAGCAAAAGAGAGATTGCCGCGTCGTTCCTCCTCGCAAAGACGGGTGGGAATTTCAACTTTCTGATTTCAAGTTTCAACCTGCTTACAACA
>JAERTH010000023.1 GCA_016844955.1 Fidelibacterota bacterium
GAGGACTATATTTGTCATGTATGGAGAGCTTGAACAAAATTATGATAATGGATATTTGGAGTAAAACCATGAAAACGATATTATACCTCACCCTCAGCCTTATCAGTGTCTTAACCCTTTCAGCACAGGAAAGAAGTTCAATCCAGGGAACTGTTCTGGATGAAACCACCCAACAACCCATTATCGGTGCAAATGTTGTCATTCCCGGAACCAATTTTGGAGCAGCAACAGATGTAGAGGGTGATTTTTTTATCGGCGGATTGCCTGTGGGAACCTATCTCCTGCGTGTGGACTATATTGGATACTCCCCTCGAACTGTGAGTGATGTAGTGGTGAAAGCGTCGCGTCCCAGTGTTCTAAACATTGATATACAAGAATCAGTTCTGGAGCTGGAGGTCGCAATTGTGGTGGCAGATTATTTCACAAAAAGCCAGGACACGCCAGCCAGTACCCAGGTCCAATCCAGCGAGGAAATCCGTCGTCTCCCCGGAGGCTTCGAAGATGTCGTACGCGCTATCTCCATTCTTCCCGGTGTAGCTCAGGCTGATGGCGGAAGGAATGACCTTATTGTTCGTGGTGGGGCTCCCAGTGAAAATCTGTACATCATTGACAATATCGAAGTACCTAATATCAATCATTTTGGAACACAGGGTGCTAGTGGTGGACCACAGAGCTTTATCAATCTTGACTTTGTAGATGAAACCTCATTCTCAACCGGAGGCTTTACAGCAAAATATGGTGATCGCCTCAGTTCAGTTCTGGATATATCACTGAGAGAAGGACTTGAAGATCAATACGCTTCCAAAACCACAATTTCAGCTAGTCAGTTTGGTTTCAATCTGGAAGGTGGCTTACCTCAGGATGGTAACTTCCTGTTCTCCGCCCGCAGAAGCTATCTGGACTTCATTTTCAAGGCAGCCGGATTTGGCTTTGTACCAGAATACTGGGATTTTCTGGGGAAGGCCAGCTATAAGCTCAATCAGACGGATCAATTGACTTTTCTGGGAATTGCGGCCTTGAATAATGTGAAGTGGTTCAATGACACCGAGGAGCAGCGTAATTCAAACAGTCAGATTCTAGGGTCAGATCAACAACAGATCGTTGCCGGGGTCAGTTATCAGCATCTGTTAGATTCAGGACTGTTTACTCTGGCTTTGAGTCAGGTAAATGTTGAATACGACTTCAGCCAGAAAGATGCAAACCTCAATCCCATTTTTCAAAATGTGAGCTTTGACCGCCAAACCACCCTGAAAGCAGATGGAGTGTGGCGCGTGAACCGAAATCTGAGACTCAGTACGGGTGCAAAAATAAATCGCACAGACTTTTACTCTGACATGCTTCTAAATCAATCAGATGTTCCTGGAATTGGCAGCTTGAGCATTGAGCAGGAGTATGCAACAGTTGGATACAAATCAGGAGCATATGCTCAGCTGGCCCAACGGTTTTTCCGCTTTAACTATACTGCCGGTATCCGTGTGGATCACTATTCAATTCTGGATGCGGACCCCGTGGTATCACCTCGCCTCTCTGTGAGCTACAACCTTGCTGGCGACTTAACCTCAACCCTAAGTGTGGGTAGATATAACCAGTATCCAAGCACAGTGTGGCTAGTAGCAGAAGAATCCAATCGTGATCTGGAGCCCATCAAAGCGGGTCAAATTGTATTAGGCCTGGAATATCTATGGCGGGCAGACACACGGGTTACCGTAGAGGCTTATACCAAGCAATACCACAATTATCCCGTGAGTCTTACTCGACCCTATTTAGTGATGGTAAATACTGGAGCAGGTTTTGGAGGCTCAGAGGAAGGTTTTGCATCTTTTGGTGTAGATCCTTTAAGTAGCGAAGGTACAGGATGGGCAAGAGGACTTGAGCTCTTTCTCCAGAAAAAGATGTCTGAAGTACCAGTCTATGGGACCATGAGCGTGAGTTACAACCAGGCTCGCTTTACCGCCCTTGATGGAATTGAAAGAGCCGGTAGTTTTGACCAGACCTGGATTATGAATCTGGGTGGTGGCTACATTTTTAATGAGAAATGGGAATTTAGCACCAAGCTGCGCTATGCCACCGGACGACCCTATACCCCGCTTGATGAAAACGGCCAACAATTGACCAGTGCCTATAACTCAGTTCGACTTGATCCAAACCATACTCTGGACATGCGTTTGGATAGACGCTGGGGTGGCGCCTGGGGCTTGATCACCTACATAGATATCCAGAATATTTATAACAAAAAGCCATCTTCCATCCCTTCTATCGATCCAAATACTGGAGAAATATCAGAAGGGGCTTCACTGGGACTTTTGCCCACCATCGGAATAAGTGCTGAATTCTAAAAGAGGCTGATTATCTTAAAACGCGCAAAAGGTAAATTTTATGATGCAATCAAGTGAACATACCAGTCCCTATCTCAGCAGTGTTGATGTTGCCCGCATCCTTGATGTCAATGTTGCCACAGTGAAACGCTGGACTGAAGCAGGAAAACTAGACTGCGTTAAGACTGCCGGGGGTCACCGCAAATTTCTTATGCGTCATCTGGCAGCCTTTGCAATTGATCATCAGAAGTATGCTCAACATCTTCCCCTGATCAAATTTGGTAGCGAGTTGAATCTGGACTTGAATGCCGAAATCCTTAAAGGAGAATTCAAGGATCTCATCCCTTTCTTTCTTGAAAAAGCCATGAGCTGTGATGCCGTAACCATACAAAATATCCTTAATAGCTTGTACATGGTGCACCAGAACCTGGCGCTTATCTATGATAACCTGTTAACGCCGGTTTTACATGAAATCGGGTATAAATGGGAGCGTGATGAACTGAGTATTACCCAGGAACATTTGGCGTCCCAAACCATCAGAGACGGCATCATAAAACTTCAAGATATAGTCATTAAGCCCGAGGAACATGTGGGACGGGCATTTGTGCTGACTTTTAGTGACGAGCTCCATGATATTCCGGCAAAAATGGTACAACATCTACTTGAAACCAGGGGCTTTCAAGTGCTTTACAGTGGCCAACGAACTCCCATAGGGGATACAGAAAGTGTATTCGAAACCTTCCAGCCAGAACGAGTTTATGTATCATCAGTTTATGTTGAAAACATTGAAGCAACCCAGAAAGAGCTGAAAGAACTGATAGATTTGTGTGAAACTCATGAGGCTCAATTATATGGTGGGGGTGCAGGAATAGGTCAAATAACACTCCCGGAAGGTACCAAGATTAAATATCTATCAAGCTTTTACGATGTGATGGATTCCTGAAGCTTTACCGCCTAAATTTCCGTTGACACTTCGGACAGTAATGCGTCCCTCGTTGACCCAGTTTAATTTTTTTAATTGGGTAGTCACAGATCAGACAGGGTTCACCTTCACGACCGTAAACCTGCAAGGCTGCCTGATAGGTTCCGCTCACATTATCCCCATGACTAAAGTTTAGCACGGTCGTTCCCTGAGCATCGATACTGTTTTGCAGGATGGTCCGAATCGCAGTATGTAGCATCTCAACATTTCGGGCAGGAACAGTATGAGACAAACTTTCTGGTTGAATACCTGCCTGAAACAATGCCTCATCCACATAAATGTTTCCCAGACCGACCAGAAAGGTTTGATCAAGGAGCAGGGGCTTAATTACTCGTTTTTTGGCCTTTAGCATTTTACGGAAAAGTGAAATTATAAATGCATCACCCAGTGGTTCAGGTCCAAGATGAGACAGCATGTCATCCGGGTCAGGAGTATAGATCATCCGACCAAATTTGCGGGTGTCCTGGAAATACAAACTCTTCCCGGACCGAAAGTGCAGTGTGACGGTCACATGCTTTTCAGGGTAAACGGGGGTCAATTTTCCCGTCATTCTCAAATGCACCACCAGTGCACCGGAATCCAGTTTAATCATGATATACTTTGCCCGTCGCTCCACAGCCCTGATGGTTTTATTTACCACCACATCATACGCATCTTCTGCTTCGAATGCTTTATCCCAGGCTACCTCCAGCTCGGAAATGGTCTCACCCACAATTGTGTTTTGGAGACCTCGAACAACGGTTTCGACTTCGGGGAGTTCAGGCATATAGACACTTCATCAGTGAATCGTCATCCTGAACCGTATAAACGGAGTGTATCGCAGAAGGGCCAGGGTTCTTCACCCTTGCAGGCTTGGCTCCAGGCCCGTGCGTTATACGCGCTAGGCGCGGATTCGAATCCGCGCCTGGTAAACCACAAATCATTTTAATACAAGGCTGATGGGACAATGATCGGATCCCATAACATTGGGGTGTATCCGGGATGCCTCCACCTGGTCTTCCATTTTTTCACTCACCAGGAAATAGTCAATTCTCCAGCCCACATTGTTCACACGGGCATTGGAGCGGAAGCTCCACCAGGAATAGTAACCCTTGGCCCCAGGATGCTCTTTACGGAAGGTATCTACAAAACCGGAGTCCATATACCGGTCGACCCAGACGCGCTCCTCAGGCAGGAACCCAGAGGTCTTTTCATTAGGTTTGGGACGAGCCAGGTCTATGTCCGTATGAGCCGTATTAAAATCACCTACGATAATAACAGGCTTAATTTTATCTGTTTCGCGAATATGCTCTTGCAGGGCTCCATAGAACCTCAGCTTATAGTCCAGACGATCCTGGTCTTTTTGGCCATTGGGAAAGTAGACATTATATAAGAAGAATTTTTCATGCTCTGTGAGTAGGATTCTTCCCTCACGGTTGAATGAGTCATCCAGTATGGCACGTTGAACCGAGAGCGGCTCAGTTTTACACCAGGTAGCCACGCTGCTATATCCTTTGCGCTCACCTGAATGATAGTAAGCATGATAGCCCAGGGGATTGATAAGATTATCATCCAATTGATCCGGCTGTGCTTTGGTTTCTTGTAGACACAGGATGTCAGGAGCATCCATGTTGAACCAATCCCAAAACCCTTTTTTAACAACGGCACGAATACCATTAACATTCCATGAAACAATACGCATAAGTATCTCCTTAATCTGGAATCAAAATACTCCGAAATTGGGAAAGGGGAATTTCTTTATCCTTTTACCACTCCCTATAGCCTCATTTTGATTGACCCTCATGAAAGTGCTATTAACTTTTGGTCAGAAATCAAGATGATCCGAGAAACTGTTTAAGATAAACCAGCACTTCTTATTGACTCACGCGCTGGGTGATCTCAAGGGCTACAAGATAATCACCGGGGTTTCGAGAGGTCTGGCTGGTCTATTTTAAGAAGCATACAGGCTGTCTTAGTTTAGCTGAAGCTGAAGCCTATAAAGAAGCGCTCAAAAAACTATAAAAAAGCTGACATCAGGCCAGTCACCAAGTAGGTTGTGATCCATACGGAGGAATGAAAAAATGTTACGTCAAAGACTATTCGTTATTGTACTACCCTTGCTTCTATTCTGGTCTTGTGCTCAAAAAATGGATATTGTGCCTGAAGCTCCAGTTGAAGAAAAATCATGTGAAATAGAAATTGTAACCCGGGCTGATTGGGGTTGGGTTCCCCTGACAGACAGTATCCCGACCCACGAAATCAAGTATATCACTATTCATCATGGTGGCGAAGATTTTCCAGAGGACAAGGATGTGATCAAGTATCTCATCGGTCTACAATCATGGAGTCGGTCAGATAAGAACTGGATCGACAATCCCTACCACTACATGATAGACCTCAAGGGCAATATTTATGAAGCCCGCCCCATGGAATTTCCTGGGGACACCAATACGGATTACGATGTTCGTGGTCATGCCCTGATTTGTGTTATGGGAAATTATGAGCATCAGATTCTCAGCGAGACTCAATTTGAACAACTCGCCCGTCTTACAGCCAAACTGGCCAATAAATATGAAGTTTCAGCCGAGAACATAAAAAGTCATAAGGACTATACTGAAACCCTGTGTCCAGGGAAAGATCTGTATCGATATCTGGAGGATGGCAGTCTGTTGAAGCGAGTAAATGAGTTGCGAAGATAGCCTGGTCGCAATAAAACAATGATGCAAATAAATCATTTCAGCCTCCCCATAATATTGGGGGTTGGATTTATCACCTTTCTTATGCGTCTGGTAGCTTCCCGTAACCGAGGACGCGTTGTATCCATCTTTATGATGTTCAATGGATTGGTGATCTTGTACAGCTTATTCTTTTTTGCATCATTGTCGCTCACCAATCAGACCGCACAACTCGTAAGTTTTTACCTGATGGTATTCTGTGCTACCTTTATCCCTCCGGCAATTTTGTTTTTTTTACTGGAATATCTTGGATATGACAACTGGATCAACGGGAAGAGCATATTCTATCTATTGGCAGTTCCAGTTGTATCGGGGTTGCTAGAACTAACAGACCCTCTCCACGGTTTATTCTGGGAAAACGTTGAAATTGTATGGCATGGAGGTTATAGCTACATAAATGAAACGCCAGGTTTAATCCCCATCATACTGACAACCTACTTATACTTTATTATGGGTATTTCAATAGCATTGCTGAGTTGGGCTGTCTTTCAGACTCCGTGGTATCGACGCCGGGCGTTGAATCTCATCATTGTGGCACTCACAATCCCCACCCTTTTCGATATGGTACGATTGTTTGGATTAAACCCCAGACCTCATCTGTATATAACTCCATACGGGATTTTAATTTCAGTTTTACTGCTGGGGATCAGCATAATTCGTTATGAGTTTTTGAATGTTATTCCGGCTGCCTATAATCGTCTGTTTTCAGAAGTAAGCGATGCAATTCTGGTTTTTGACCACAAAATGAATATCCTGGACATGAATATGGCGGCCAGGGAGCTGTTTTTTAAGGGTATGGAACTTGACTCAAAATTATCAGCCTCGAATCTTCCAGAAGACGTTCAACAAGCCTTTAAGAATAAAGAATCTGAAGTCTCTCTTATCATGGGAACTCGGAATAATTATTATGATCTCAAACGATCTGAAATCGTGGGGAAAGATGGCATATTGCGCTCTATGATGGTGACATTTAATGATATCAGTTGGCGGAAGAGAACCGAATTACAACTCCAGGAGCTCATAGACTCAAAAGAGGTGCTTTTGAGAGAGAAAGAGGTACTCATGCGTGAGATACACCACCGGGTAAAGAACAATTTTAATTTAGCAGGAAGCTTGCTCTTTCTGGAAGCCCGGAAATTTAAAGATGTGGCTGTGCATGATGCCTTTGAAGTCAGTCGGGATAGACTGAGAACGATGTCGCTCCTCAACGAAAGACTCTACAGGACGGATCGAGTTAATGATTTGGAGCTTGGGGGGTTTCTATGTTCCATAGCAGAAGATCTTATCCGTAGCCAGTCAGCCCAGGATACGCAGGTGATTTTAAACTGTGAGACGGATGAGACTCGAATGAACCCTAAACAGGCAATTCCCTGTGGGTTAATTGTAAACGAACTGGTGACCAACTCACTCAAGCATGCTTTTCTTGGGGGGGATATCATTTCTCCCGCAATCAGCCTTAAGCTTATTCAGGGAGGGGAGGGATTGGTCATGCTCCACATCGAGGATAATGGCTCAGGATATCCTGAATCCTATCAGATAGAAAAAAGCAATACGCTTGGTATGCAACTGGTCCACATGTTAGGACAGGAACAACTGGGTGGAACAGTTGAGGTTGGAAATCAAGTGGGAGCCTATTTTAAACTAGCATTTTATGGTGAGAATGAACAAAGCTGAACCGATAACTCATGTCACTCAAAACTAAGCACAGATACTTTAAACAGTCCGGCGTTGTACCCGTATACAAAGGTAAGGTTGTTCTCATTACCGCCAGAGGGAGTAAGCGCTGGATCATTCCCAAAGGTTCTATTGACTGGGAATTGTCGGCTCAGGATTCGGCAGCCAAAGAAGCGCTTGAAGAGGCCGGGGCAAAGGGGACTGTTCTACCAGATGAAGTTGGGACCTATACTTATGAGAAAATGGGTGGTCGCTATAAGGTCAAACTTTATTTCATGGAAGTCAGCAAGCTTAAAGATAACTGGGATGAAAAACATTTTCGCAAACGTAAACTGGTAACTCCAAAACAGGCTATCAAAAAAGTGGTTCCAACAGCAGTCTCAAAAATCATGGCCAATTTCTTTCATGAAAATCGGCATTTGATCAAATCCAGGAAGAAGAAAAAGAAAAAATCTCGCAAAAAGAAGGGGTAGACTATGGGGGCTTCAATTGTTGGTGTCTGGAAAATCTTGACTGTTGTCTATATCTCAGAAGGCAATGTAACCACCATTGACCCTGCGCTACCAGGGCTGTTTATTTTTACGGAGAACCACTACAGTATGACCTGGATGCCTCAGCAACATATTCAGGAAGAATATGCAGATATGTGGCATCCCAGTGATGCCGAGAAAGTTCAGAGTTATAATTCAATTGTCACCAACACCGGTGGCTATGATTTTTCTGGGGCTGAATTGACAACCCGGGTAGAAGTCGCAAAAACCCCAGCGTTTGTGGGCGGCAAGGCCATTTATGCTTGTAAGGTTGAAAATGACCAAATGAGACTGGAAATTAAAGACAACCTGGCTCATGATGGAACCCGGGATGCGGGTTATCTCAAATTCAAAACCATCCTCACCCTGGAACGGGTGGAGTGATTTTTTGGTGGCAGAGCCAGGCGCGGATTGCCCGCACTTCGTTTCGGCTTACTTCGTTTCGAATCCGCGCATAGAAGAAACAGAAAAAGGTTTTATGGGAGACAAACAAAGCAAATGGGAACGGATCTACTCCGTGGTCAAACTGATCCCTGAGGGTAAGGTTGCTACATATGGTCAAATCGCAACCCTGGCTGGCTATTATAGGCAAGCACGACAAGTTGGCTACGCCCTCCATGCTGTTCCTTCAGATGACATCCCCTGGCACCGGGTCATCAATGCTCAGGGCAAGATCAGTTTAAATCTGGAGATGGGTGGAGCAGTTCAGCGGAAGCTTCTGGAGAATGAAGGCATTGTTTTCACCGGGTCCGGGGTGATTCCTTTACGTCAGTATCAATGGCAGCCTACCATTGATCTACTGGAAAAGATTTAGTAGTCTTGGCGCTTGGCTAAATGCCAGCCATTCCCGTATTCGCATTCATAAACATTCAACTTAACCCCTAGCTCCTTGCGCAGGTGTCCTGCCCGTCGGAGTGCATCTCTCTCTGTAGCATAAGACTCTTTCAGGGTCCCGTCAGCACCCCGACAAGTCGTACAGGTTTGACTGGGGGTTTGTCGGTCAGCAGGTGATAAATGCCAGAAGCCGCATTTCTCACATTTGTAAGGTTGCAGGTTACTACCACCATAATTTTGGTTGGCGTGTTTGGCGGCTGATCTTGCTTCAGCTTTTGAATCATATTCTGTCAGAGGACGACCTGTTTTTCTGGCATTACAGCTGGGACTTTTTCGATTCACACGATACTCCAGAGGTTTGAGGCTAATCTAGGGCGCATCTTTGCCTTTTTACAATGAAATTGACGAAGCATACGAAAATGTTAGACTGGGTTCCTGGCTTTGAATTCAGTGACTGGTGGACATTGATCGATTCGTTTGGCATCCAAACCAAAACTCCTGCTAAAGCGAATTCACCTACATTTAGAAAGCAAACACAAACCTGAGATCAAAGGCCAGAAATGCCATACCGTTTACTTCCTGCTTGCCATTGTCTTTAGTGATTAGGGAAGCAAGACGAAGTTGACGAAACCCCTGATTTGTCAATCCTGTTCTTTCCAGATTATTAATTTTTCGTTGAATTCGTCAATTTCGTTGTAAAGTCTAAAAGAATAAAAAAAGCCCCGAAAAATCCGGGGCTCAATTGAAGTATTAATCTGGATTTTTCAGATCAAGAATCGGGAGCCTCATCTTTGATCTTTTTAATAGCGTCCTGAAGCGTTTTGGTTTCACGAGCCATGGGAGCAATTGAAGCCAGGCGTTCTACCCATTCCTCACCATCAACAGCATTTTCAGCCTTGACGTAAGCACGGGAAATTTCATAGACAACCTGGGCATTCATAGGCGCCTCAAGACTGAGTGGTAGCAGTATTTCCAGAGATTTTTCTGTGTTATCAAAAAGATCATTCCAGAGAGAGGCCACTTTGACCCGCTCCATCAGCGGCGAATTCTCGCGTCCATTCTCAAATGCATTTTCCATATAGCGGATAGCGCTGGAGTCATCCTCCAGCTGGTAATACATCTGAGCAATCTGGAGGTAGAGATCCATGTATGTAATGGGGATGGTTTTATCGGGAACCAATTCATCCATTTTGTGGAGAACATGGAGTGCTTTCTTGCGATTTTCGTCGTCATTCAGGCCATATTCATAAACGAGTTGCAGGAATCCCTTACGATAGTTTTGCAATAATCGTTGGACATTTGGTGGATAGTAGACATCTGGATCATCCAGATTCGTATAACGATAGGTATCCACAATTTTGTCATACATGACATCTTCATCGATAGTCAATCCAACCTTGTATGGCATCAGCTGGTAAGCCTGACCATCCATACGTAAGTATTCGCCCAGACCAATCTGATTGCTGGGTGAAACCGTAACAGCGAAGTAGACTGGCTTCTTCCACTCATTGATGCGCAGGATCTCATAAATCATGATATCCTGAACCCTCAAACCACCCAGAAGTTTTCCAGTTTCAGGATGTTTCTGGCGTGAAACCGTCGGTTTCAAAGTCCAGTTTAAACCGGTGGCACCGGCTTCCAGAGAACCGGTTTCAGGTTGGTCATAGGCTTTTGCAGGAGCTGGAATATGCATATCTCGTTCTTCCCATCTCCACAGGCCCAAACCTTCAATTTCCTCATCATTCAAGCTGATGGGTACCTTGGGTTCCATGTGCTTGAGCTGTTTGATATACCAGGGTGTATTCAATAAGCTCAAGTTTACAACCCGGACATCCGTACGAATTTTTTCAACCTCCTGTAAATACCAGAGAGGAAACGTATCGTTATCACCATTGGTAAAGATGATGGCGTTGGGGTCGCAGGTATTTAGCAGATTATAAGAATACTCCCAGGCTACATAATTTCCTGAGCGATCATGGGTGTGATAATTTGCCCGTAACATATTTGCCGGGGCTGCCAACAACATAACAGCCATGGCGCCGCTGAAAATCACTGGAGAGTCTTTGCGCCAGTCTTTCAACTTCTCTAAAACTGCAGCCGCACCGATGCCGATCCAGATCGCAAAAGCATAAAACGATCCCACATAGGAATAGTCACGCTCCCTGGGTTGGGGATCATCCTGATTCAAATACAATAGAATGGCAAAGCCTGTCAGCATGAATAATGAGAGTACTGAAAAGGCCCGCCGTGAATCCCGGGAGAAATGGTGTCCCATTCCTGCCAAACCCAAAAGAAAGGGGATGGCCCATAACTGGGAGAAGTCAGATTTGTCTCCGTCTCGACCCCAGAACTGCCATTTAAAATACCGGATATACATGTGATTAATCTGGTATCGCCAGAAGAAGTCTGATCGTGAAGTGTAACCATTGGTAATGGCACTCAGGTTACTCAGGCGCTGATTAACATCTCGACCACCAACACCAACAATAACCTGATCCCCCTGAACTGAGACGACCTCACCAATTTTCCCGGTGCTGTTTATTTTCACAACACGGCCAGGTGTGGCATTGTTCTTATTTAATGGGGATTCGCCCCAGCGATCCCGATAGAACATGGGGTAACTGCCATACTGTTCACGCTCTAAATATGAAACGGCACGTGAAACGGTTTCAGGATCATTTTCATCAATATTCGGGTTCTGGGCTGAGCGGATAAAAATGGTTTCGTATGATGTAAAACCAACCAGCACCAGGAGCAGGGCCATAATGGACAAACGCAATTCAGTAGCGCGCGAACGGTAGATGGTGGGTGCAAAGTAAATCAGAGCCATGAGAATCATGATGCTAACACCAAAAGTGGCACCAATTGCGGATACTGCATCGTCAGTATTTAAGATATTTCCCATAAAAGCAGCCAGTTTTGGCATGCCCTTAATGATTCCGAGATAGATGATAAGATATGAGCCACCGGCAGCAGCCATCATCAAAATCTGTTTCCAGAAACGACGTCTGCGTTCAGCATTGAAGGCTTGCGATAACCCCCATAAACCACCGCCGGAAATTATCGCAAAGATAACGCCCAGAACCATGAGCTTGGAGCTCAGGGCATCAGCCCCAAGACGCATATACTCTACAGAGGTCTCTGGCAATGCCATTTCAATCCCAATGAGGAGCGCAACAGCCATGATACCCACTACGGCCAGAACATTGACCATTAACTCAACGCCGTCATCTTCAGGATTAAGCTTTACATACATGATTAGCGCAATAAATGGGATAGTGAGCAAATTGAGCATGTGAACCGAGATGGCCAGACCCATCATATATGAAATAATCAGAATGTATCGAGACCCAGCTCCACCTTCATCCACTTTTTCAGACCATTTGAGGATCAGCCAGACCACAATTGCAGTAAAAAAGATACTCATGGAATAGACTTCGGCCTCAACGGCATTGAACCAGTGACTGTCAGAGAAGGCGATGGTGAGAGAACCCACCAATGCACCACCATAGGCTATCCACTTGTCAGTGGCGTCTTTAATTTTTCCACGCCACTCCACAACCAGCCGGGCAATGATGAGGAACAGGAACATATTGGCGAATGCTGTAGCCAGGGGTGATAAAAGATTGATACGATAGGCAATATTGTGAAACTGTGGCTCGTTGAGAATCGGATCCAGAGCGGCTCCGCCAGTTATTGGAAGCATTGAGATGACTCTACCCAACAATAGATATAACGGACTGCCTGGAGGGTGGGGAACACTGAGGGTGTGAGATACAGCGATAAACTCACCACAATCCCAGAAGGAAACCGTAGGTGCCATGGTGTCGAGATAAATCAGAAAGGTGAAGACCAGCACAAAGGCGGCCATGAGGGTTTTCACCATGTCCTTGGGTTTTAGAAAATCCATTTTTGATCCTTTTTTCGATTCAGACGTGTCAGCCACGTGACTAAAAGTATTTAAAAGTTCGAAACAGTAATTAATGCAGTGAAATGATTTCCAGTTCGGCTGTGATCACTTCCCGTATTTTCAATGCTTTTCCCCGGCTCATCAGGCTAAGGCCGAGCAATATATATGGATTGAAGTCTGAAGCCAAGATGATGTTCCTTAAAGCGTTGGTGCAGAAAAAAATATTGAGTAATGAATTATTGGGAGTAGAGGGGGTGAAAAACGGTTACTTCCGGCTCAATTCATAGAGTGCAATACCAGTTGCCATGGCTGCATTTAGGGATTCCCCGCTACCGAATTTCTCAATGGACAGTTCGGTGGAAATATCAAGCAGCCCAGGGGCGACACCATGGGCTTCTGACCCGATGATGAGATATAAACCAGATGTCGGTTTGTAGGTGTCAAGCGGGGTGCCTTCCATATGCAGGGCTGCTACCTCACCACCGGCAGCTTGCCATTCCTCAGCACTTCCGGCTAAATCAGGACTGAAATGAATATTCAGTGTGGATATGGCACCCATGCTACTGCGAACCACCTTGGGACTAAAAGGATCGACACACTCTGGTCCCAAAAGTACATCCTGAACACCAAACCACAGCGCACTGCGAAAAATGGTTCCCATATTTCCTGGATCAGATAATCGATCCAGCACCAGGAGGAGCGGTATCTGATTTGGGTCAAGCACTCCCTGAGTAGGTGGAATTTCTGCAATACAGATGATACCCTGAGGGGACTTGCTGTCTGAAATCTGATCGATCTGAGTAGGTGTTGCTTCTAACCGCTGCACATTTTCAGGGATGTCGAGTTTATCAAAGCCTTTGGCGGTGATGCAGGCCTGAATTGTTAAATCCGACTTGAATGCATCCTCACAAAGTCGGACACCCTCCAGCAAAAAAAGACCGGCCTGTTTACGAACCCTGGTTCGTTTCAGGGCCCGAAACTTTGTGGTCTGGGCGTTGGTCAGGAGTTCAAGGGGATTAGGCAAATTAACTCAGTCCTGTTTAGTTATTATCCAGGATTGCAGCAACCACTGCCTCAAAGGCCACGGGTTGCTGTTCGCTGGTCTCGAAATTTTTGAGCTGAACCACCCCTTGAGCTAACTCTTCTTCTCCTAGAATGGCTACAAATCTGGCTTTTTGTCTGTTCGCTTCGCGCATTTGGGCTTTCATGCTGCGTCGGAGGGAATCAGTATCACATTTCAATCCTGCATTGCGCCATTCATGTAGCAGCTGCGGCGCTTTGGTTCTTAAATCATCACCCAACACAATGAGAAAAAGATCCAGGTCAGATTCAGCAGGCAGTGGCTTAAGTGCATCAACCACCAGCAATAGTCTTTCGATTCCCGAGGCCCAACCAATTGCTGGCACGTCCTGACCGCCAAGTTCCTTCACGAGGTCATTGTAGCGCCCACCACCGCAAATAGCATCCTGGGCACCCAGAGCATCACTTGTAAATTCAAAAATAGTATGGGTGTAGTAATCCAGACCCCTGACCAATAGATCATCCTGAACATATGGAATGTCCATGGCCTCCAGCATCTCGAGTACCTGTTCATAGTGGGCTGCTGAGGTCGCATTCAGACACTCACGAATTTTCGGCGCGTTCTGCACCAATGCTTTATCATTTGGAGCCTTGCTATCCAGAATTCGGAGTGGGTTGGTCTCAAATCGATGTTGACTGGTCTCAGAGAGGTCACTGAGATGTGGACGCAGGAAATCCTGAAGTGCTGATCGATATTGCGCCCGACTTTCACTGTCTCCCACGCTATTGATTTTCAGGGTTACAGATTCGGCAATACCCAATTCTTCCAGGATTGCGTAAAACAAGGCAATCATTTCTGCATCCTGTTCTGGGTTGGGAGAACCAATAGCTTCTGCCCCGACTTGCCAGAACTGACGATAGCGCCCCTTCTGTGGCCGCTCTTGTCGGAACATGGGGCCCTCATACCAGAGCTTCTGAACTGGGGAAATCTGCTGCAGGTTGTTTTGAATATAACTGCGGACAACTCCGGCTGTAAGTTCGGGCCTCAAGGTCAGGGAAGACTTGCTCATATCCGAGAACGTGTACATTTCCTTGGAGACAATGTCGGTGTCTTCTCCCACACCACGTGCAAACAATTCAGTTTTCTCGAAAAGGGGGGGTCGTATTTCACCATAGGCGTAACGATCCATTACTTTTTTAACCACGGCTTCCAGTGCTTGCCATTGTTTGGCTTCTGCGGGTAGAATATCGTTAACACCTTTGACACGTTGAATTTTTTGGGGCATTTCTAAAGGGCTTTCATGTTAACAGGTTCATCATATCGCGGCCCAATATAGAAATCAGGTCAGGGGATAGACATTTTTTCTCAGACAATATACCAGGAAAGGCGGAGGTGAAGAGAACGGAGGAAGTCTATTCTTCTCCTGGTTCAAAATCAATGGCCTCTAAAACAGCCTTGGCCGCATCCAGCTTTTCCTCGGGTACCATCAAGGTGGCTTGATTGCCAGCCAGGGAAACTGAATGTGCTCCCAGCCCGGAGGCTAACATGCTACGCTTGATTTCACAGGGGATATCAGCGTTTACCAACGCTTGACAGAGCATTTCAGCGGTGATATCGCCTTCAACAGTTCGTAGCTTGACCCATACTTTGTCGTCACTTGCATTCATTCAAACCTCCTGGTTAGATTAGTGCTGAAAGATAAGCTGGAATTGCCTGATTTCCTTGTCTTACCCTGAGGCTTCCTGTCATGAAAAGATGGTTTCTTTTAAAAACCCTCTTATAATCATTGGATTAATCGGGGGCCGATGAAAGGAATATTGGGGTGCAACCCAAAGAAATAAAACATATTTTACACACCAGGATACTCTCAAAAGTATCCAAGCCCGGGCGATACCTGGGAAACGAACACAATATTATCAAAAAGGATTGGGATAATCTTAATGCCAGTATCGCTTTGGCATTTCCAGATGTCTATGATACGGCCATGCCCTACAATGGCTTTCAGATTCTGTATCACATTCTGAATCGAGAAGAGGATATTGCCGCTGAGAGAGTCTACGCTCCCTGGCCTGACATGGAAGCCCTCATGCGTGAGCATGATTTGCCCATGCATAGCCTGGAATCCAAACATCACCTACGTGACTTTGATATAGTGGGCTTCTCGCTACCCTATGATCTTTTGTACACCAATATTTTGACCATGCTTGATCTGGCTGAAATTCCTATATGGACCAAAGACCGGGGTGATGATGATCCCTTTATAATTGCTGGTGGAACCAATGCCTACAATCCGGAACCCGTAGCAGACTTCTTTGATCTTGTAGTCATTGGAGATGCAGAAGAGCTCATCGTTGAGCTGGTGCGGAAAATTGGAGCAGGACGCAAAGCGGGACATTCCAGAAGAGAAATTCTGGAGGACCTGGCCACCCTGCCGGAAGGTGTCTATATTCCGGCCTTTTATGATTTTGATGTAGATGACCAGGGTAAGATAAAGGCCATCAATAAAACATTTGAAGCTGCTCCTGACCGGGTGAAAAGTGCTAAAATTCCTGTGCTGGAAGCCTCCAATTATCCAACTAAACCTATTGTACCCATCGTGGAAACTGCCCAGGATAGATTTGCCCTGGAGGTTATGCGTGGGTGTACACAGGGCTGCCGTTTCTGTCATGCAGGAATGGTTTATCGTCCTATTCGCGAGCGCAAACCTGACGAGCTCATCGAATCGGCCAAAGCCACTCTGTCAGCAACCGGGCAGAAAAACATGTCCCTGCTTTCGCTTTCAACAAGTGATTACACCGGGTTGGGTGAAGTGGTGGAAGGCATGAAGCCCTATCTTCGAGAGAATCGGGTCGGTGTTTCTTTTCCCTCCATGCGACTGGACACCTTTACCAAGGAAATTGCTGCGATCGCCTCTGAAGAGCGCAAGTCCGGATTAACCTTCGCCCCTGAAGCCGGCACCTGGCGTATGCGCAGGGTAATCAACAAATTGATCAGCGATGATGATTTGTACTCCTCAGTGCAGATTGCACTGGATGGTGGTTGGAAAACGCTGAAATTCTATTTTATGCTAGGCTTGCCCACAGAAACCCAGGCTGATCTCCAAGGTATTGTGGATCTCATCAATGATGTACGCAAAATGGCCAACCCATATGGCAGGATCAAAATCAATGTTACCCTGTCCACATTTATACCCAAACCAGAGACGCCTTTTCAATGGGAGGCTCAGGATAGCAAGGAAGTCATTAGGGAGAAAATTGATTTTCTCATGGAGAACCTGAAACACAAGAATGTTCGGGCTTCCTATCGAGATCCCAAGTATTCTGAAATTGAAGGTGTTCTCTCCAGAGGAGATCGCAAGGTTTCACAGGCAATCTTTGCAGCCTGGCAGGAAGGTGCCCGCTTTGACAGCTGGGGTGACTATTTCCGCTACGACAGATGGATGCAAGCCTTTGAAACAGCTGACATTGACTATGAATCGTATCTCAAGGCTCGTGATGATCAGGAAATCTTGCCCTGGGATCTGGTTGATAATGGTATCCTGAAAAAATTCCTACGCCGGGAAAAGCGCAAAGCCTACCAGGAAGCTACGGTTATCGATTGCCGAGATGGTTGTCTGGCCTGTGGCGTTTGTGATTTTGATGAGCTGATAATGCGTGTTGTGAAAGATGGTACCGTGGGCGATTCCAAAGTTAAACCTGAGCCTTTTGTGGAGCCGGAACGTGAACCACTCCCTGAATTATTGAATACAACTCCTGTGGTTACCGCTCGATTGACCTACTCCAAGAAGGGGATGGCCAGCTATCTCGGCCATCTTGATGTTCAGAATTCCTTTATGCGGGCTATTAGTCTGGCTGACTTGCCGGTTATTTATTCGCAAGGATTTAATCGTCGTCCAAAAATTTCAAGTGGTCCTGCATTGCCTCTGGGATACACCTCTGACGCAGAAATAATGGATATGTTGTTATTCAGAACCGTTGATTCCATTGTACCTGATTTAAACCAACACCTGCCGGCTGGAGTAGTGGTTACAGACATAGAATGGCTGGACGGTCGTGTAGAATCCGTGACATCAAAGATTAAGTCTATTAAACAGCAGATAAAATTGGAAGAAATTCCCACTGAAATGTCGCTCGAAGCATTGAAACAAAACTTTGAACAGAAGAAAAATGTGTATATTAAACGCGAGCGAAAACAGCGAGTAATATCCCTGGATATAAAAGCCTATATCCAGTCTATTGAAATACAGGGTAATAACCTTAATGTTATTACCCGGGTTGAAAACGGAAAAGGGATTCGTTTAAATGAATTTCTTCCCGCGTTTTTTGATGTTCCGGTCGAAGGCTTACCCATTTACACTGTCAACAGAGAAGCTGTTTTCATGTAAAAACAGAGTGATGGGTCTGACGATCGGTGAGTACCGTTGTAAAAAGAACCTGAACAGGACCATAGTTCCAGCCTGTATAGCGGTTTATCCAAGTTTGTCATTTATGACAACCCCGGCTACCTATTAAAATTTGAGGTATAGATCGGTGGGATATTCTGAACCCTGTTTATTGAAGGATCACTGTCAGGTCAACACGTCCCCGCTTACATAAAAAAGATCACAAGCAGGGAGACGCTTTTTACGACTGCGAAACAGGTAATGAATTAAAACTCTACCTGATAATGTAGCAGATCATAAGACTGCTAAAACCAGAATTGGTAAAAGAATTTAATCGATTCGATGGATAAATCCCGAATCGAAAATGCGCATGAGACAGATAGATCAGGGCTGAAATGAGCCATCTCAAGCAGAGTAAGCGCAGAAAAAATTTTGTGAATGGTGCATTCAAAGGAAATGAATGACCTCCCCGTTGAGAGCAATAGCCTCAACCTTCTTCTTTTACCGATTCAATTCACAGCTAAGGAATTGAAATGAAGAAGGATATCTTTATAAACCAAACACATAAGGAAACCCGGATTGCCATCCATGAGGATGACGTTCTGGTGGAGCTTTATGTTGAAAAACCGGAAAACATACGCATTGTAGGCAACATCTATAAAGGTGTTGTGGAAAATGTGCTCCCCGGAATGCAGGCCGCTTTTGTGGACATTGGCATTGGCGCCAACGCTTTCCTACCCTTTTCTGAAGTGGAAGGCGAGTCCTTTCTTTTGGATCAGGACGATGATGATAATGATGATGACGGTAGGGGAAAACGATCCAATCGTGGTCGCTCACGCAATCAGAATCGCCGCCATGATCACCGTCGCCCCGCCCCCCCTAAATTAAAAACCGGACAACAGATCCTGGTTCAGGTCATCAAGGAACCCTATATGGGTAAGGGGGCGCGTGTTACGACCAACATCTCCCTGCCTGGTCGTTTCCTGGTATTGGTACCTAACGCCCATTCAGTGGGTATTTCACGTAAGATTTACAACAACTACGAGCGCCGTCGTTTGCGTCGGAGTTGTCAGGAAATGAAACCCGATGGCTTTGGCTTGATCGCAAGAACCGTCACCGAAGGTAAAGACGATGAGACCCTGGGTGCTGACCTGAACAACCTCATGGATTCATACAAACGTATGGAGAAGGTGGTCAAAAGCAAGCCCGGTCCAATACAGGTTTATAAGGACATGGAAACGGTTTCCAGTCTCATCCGTGATCTCTTTACCAATGATGTGCAGCGTGTTATCACTGACAACAAGGGTATGTACAAGCAATTGAGCAGTTATCTCAAGGGGGCTGCCCCGCAATTGTTGGATCGCCTGGAACACTACAAAAAGAAATTACCGCTATTCGATGCTTACAATGTTCAAAAAGCCATCGATATCTCCATGGCTAGACGTGTGGGCATGAAGAGTGGTGCCTCCATTGTTATTGAGCAAACCGAAGCTCTGGTCTCCATTGATGTGAACTCTGGCAAATTCATTGGTCGCAAGGATCATGAAGCCAACGCAGTAAAGATCAATATGGAAGCGGCCCGAGCCATTGCCCAGCAATTGCGACTACGCGACCTGGGTGGTCTAATTGTCATCGATTTTATTGATATGTCCCGCGAGGATAATAAGAAAAAAGTTTATTACGAACTGCGCCGTGAGTTGAGAAAAGATCGTGCAAAGGTGGCCGTTAGCTATATCTCTGATTTTGGCCTCCTGGAAATGACCCGGCAACGCATCCGCCTGAGTTTGCTCCTTTCTGCTACAGAAGAATGTCCGGTTTGTAAAGGACGGGGCCGTATTATGTCCAAGGCTGCACTTACCACACAGATTGAGGGTTGGTTTCGTCGTTTTCACTCCCAGAAACGTGAGTTCAGACTCCAGCTGGTTGTGAATCCGGAGCTGGCAAAATTTCTACGGTCCGGTCGCAAAAATGTAGTCCGCTCAATCCAATGGCAGCATTTCATAAAAGTTGAGATCATCGAGGATGAATCTAAAAACATGGATGAGTTTAGAGTGATCAGTAAAAAACAAGGCAAGGACATCACTGACGACTATTAGACGTCCGGGTGCAGGTTTCTCCCTCCGTTTCTCCACTGACCCTGCTGGATTTATTGTGCAGCAATATGGAGTCGAGGGATTAAGTGTTGAGAGGAAAACAGTATGAAAAAAGCCGAAAAATTGGCCAGAGAAATCTTTAGTGATCAGGATCTGGAGGATATCTCATCAGCCATCAAGGCATTTGAAGCACGCACCAGCGGCGAGATAGTCATCAGTTTCAATACCAGCTCCAATAATCAACCCTACAAATCGGCCAAACGCATTTTCGAGAAGGCTAAATTGCATCAGACCAAAGATCGCAACGCCACCCTGATTGTGCTGTTTCTCAGTGAAAAGAAATTTGCCGTATATGGTGACGTGGGTATCCATGAGCAAGTCCCGGAAAATTTTTGGGAATCAACCGTTGCGGACATGAAAACTCAATTCGCTCAGGGTAAAATGCGCGAGGGTCTATTGGCAGGCATTCAACAACTCGGTGAAAATCTATCAAAATTTTTTCCTGTGGCTGAAGACGATGTGGACGAATTGAGCAATGAACTCAAGTATGGTGACGATCATGAATGAGAAGTGCATCCTAACCCATGTTTTTAAGAGAGATGGTACCTTCGTACCCTATTCCCGCCAACGTATCAGCAACGCCATCTATCGTGCCGCAGTAGCAATGGGAGGCAGGGACAAAGACAAGGCCGAATCCCTGGCTCTGTTAGTTGAATCCATTATCTGTGAGAATTACTCCAATGAACAACCACCCAGCGTGGAAGCCATTCAGGATATTGTAGAGAAGGTGCTCATTGAAGAAGGGCATGCTGCAGTTGCCAAACATTTTATTCTTTATCGCGCTACCCAGAATGACAAGCGCAAGGCCAAGCTCAGCAAGAGTACCGTCCATAGTGGAAATATTCCCTACCAGAAAATTTATGAAATTTTGGTCTGGGCTTCTGACCATGACCTGAATTCTGTGGAGAAAATGAACCAGCGAATTGCAATGGGTGATTTTCGAGAACTTTGTCTGGAATCGGATGCAGCATATGAGTATGATGTGCAGGCTGCCGCCGAACTCATTGCTGAACGTGAAGAGAAAACACGAATCGTAGTGGTCGCCGGTCCCTCATCTTCAGGGAAAACCACCACCACCAGAAAGCTGGCCCACTATCTCGCTGAAAAAGGGATGGGACTGGTAGAGCTCAATGTGGATCACTACTTTTTTGATCTTGAAATGCACCCCGTTGACGAATTTGGTGATTACGATTTTGAAACACCTCAGGCTCTGGATCTACCACTGATCAATCAGCATATCAAACAGCTACTTGCAGGGGAAAAAGTCATGATTCCCGAGTATGATTTTAAGACGGGAACCAGGAAACTGGAACAGATCCCCATGCAGATCAAACCCACAGATGTTATTCTCATCGACAGTCTCCACGGGCTCTATGGTGATATGCTTGACGGTGTTGATCCAACAACGGTGTTTAAGGTTTATATCGAAACCTTGCTGCAGATGAAGGGTGCCAATGGAAAATTTATCCGTTGGACGGATCTGAGACTCATGCGACGCATGATCAGAGATGAGGCGCACCGTGCCTATGATCCACGTCAGACACTTACCCACTGGCATTATGTCCGTAATGCTGAATTGCGTAATATTTTGCCTTACATCAATTCGGCTGACTACATCATCAATGGGGCTGTGCCTTATGAACTCCCGGTGATGCGAAACCGATTGTTTGAACATTTCAAACAGTGGGAGGCTGACTACAAGGATGACCCCAGGCGTGTAGATGCTTATTTACGCGCAAAACGTATCCGTGAGATGTTGGAGTCCATTCTACCCGTGACTGATGAATCACCGATACCGGAAACGTCTCACTTCCGTGAATTTATTGGTGGAAGTATTTACGACGTCCATTAGCGTATAGCAGGAACCTCATAATTTGAATTGGTTTCAAAAGTGGTTTTACCGCTGGTCATTTATTGATCTCCCCACCATTGGGGTGGGGCTCATCATTTTATTTTACTATATCAATGCACAAAGCCGTGCCGGGTTGGAAACTGCTTTTGTTGATTCTATTTTTCCCAATCTAGCCACAGAGTTATTTGGAGTATGGTTAAGTGTCCGTATTATTGAATCAGTGTTGCGAACCCGACAGAAACGCAGTCAGTTACGTTCGCAGCTGGTAGAAAACATGAATTATCTGGTGACACTGATTCGTGGAATCGCCCCTCACTTTGAACAGCAGACCATCGATCATCTGAGTGCGGAGCTCAGGTGGTTTGAAGAGATGAAAGATTATCGTATCAGCGGAATCTCTGAGAAGACCACCAGTCTGATTAACGATGTGACCAAGCACTACGCCAAAGCCGCCAGAGAAGCATCAAAAATCAACCCCCTTCGTGATGAAATAAATGATTTGTTTGTATTCAATCCAGAACTTCTGGAAGATACCAATATGAAAGCACTGCACGATGTGTATCGCCGACAGAACTACACCAGAATTATTGTGAAACGGATTGATTCCCGTCTGCGCAGGTACACTGAGCGCACTGGGGATGATGTTTCTGAGAAAGCCCAGGCCGTTGTTGGGAAAATCGAGGAATACTCAAATATTTTAAAAGTTTATGTAGCAATTACCTTAGAAGCTGAAGCCGCCGTGCTGGAAGCTCGCTCAGCGGTTCTGAACCGGGAGTACAATTTCTAGGGCTTTCAGGCCTGGTGAGACCGATTACTTTTATCGCATATGAATGACCAGCATTATTTTTACTACAAAAAGCAATTCCGTTGGTTGATACCCTATATCAACCATGCTAAACGCGTATCTTTCCCAGGGTTTGACCGTATTCCCGTGTTTAATGTTCTGGTTTTTTTCTTGCGCGGCATGCGTGATGGTGCGGTCATTATGCGGGCTGAAGCCGTGGCCTTCAACCTGATCTTTGCCCTGTTCCCAGCTATTATATTTCTTTTTACGCTCATCCCGCTGGTGCCCATTGATAATTTCCAGATAGAACTCCTGGATATGATCGAATCCATTATGCCCAGCAGTATATATGGAGTGATTCAACAGGTGATCGAGGAGATCATTACGATAAAACATGGAGGCTTGCTTTCTCTGGGTTTTATCCTGGTCCTGGTTTTCTCCACCAATGGAATTTTCGCGCTGATTGACGCTTTTAATGCTTCCATACACGTGGATGAAACACGTAGCTGGCTTATGCGTCGGGCCATTTCCCTGGTGCTGGTGGTGATCCTGTTTCTGCTGGTCAGTATGGGGGTCTCACTCATAACCTTCACCCATAGACTCATGGATTTTCTGGTATTGAAGGACATTCTGGAAGTTGGTTTACTTTACTATGCAGTAGCTATTGGTAAGTGGATCGTTATCCTCGGTGTATTTTACTTTGCATTCTCCTTCCTTTATTATCTGGGTCCTGCCAAAAAGAGTCAGTACAAGTTTATTTCGGCTGGAGCCACTCTGGCCACCGCCCTTTCAATTTTAGTCACCATTGGTCTTGGATTTTATATTGATCACTTTAGCACCTACAATGCACTATATGGCTCCATAGGTGCACTGCCCATCATCATGCTCATGATTTTTTTCAATGCCCTGGCCATTATTATCGGCTTCGAATTGAATATCGGGATTGTCGCAGCCCGTAAGGTTGAGCTCATAGAAACCGACGAGAAATAGGGATTTAAAACTATCCACGCGCGTATTCGAATCCGCGCCAGGTGAATTACCCACATGAAAACCCGTTTCAAATTCCTGCTGCTATTTCCGCTGGCTTTACTGGCCAGTGACCTGAATCTACTTTATGATGACAGTGAAGTAGCCGTGATTGAAATTACCGTGGATCCCTCTGCTGTGGAGTACATGTATGACCATGTTCAGAGTGATTCCATGCATGTGGCCAGCATGCAATTCACCAACGCCTATATCGATGAAACCGTTGAAGATGTTGGTTTCCGCTTACGTGGGAACACATCCCGGGATTCAGAGAAGAAATCATTCAAAGTATCCTTCAACACATTTGTACCGGGCCGGCAATTCTATGATGTTGAAAAGCTGAACCTCAATGGTGAGCATAACGATCCATCTATCATGCGTAGTAAAATTGCCTGGGACCACTACCGAAATACCGGTATGGAGACAACCCGTGCGGCTCACTGTGCACTCTATATCAACGATATCTATTACGGTCTATACATTTCAGTTGAGCATATTGATGATGAATTTCTGAAAAACCACTTCGAGGATGATTCAGGAAATCTGTGGAAATGTCTCTGGCCTGCCGATCTTAACTATCGTGGTCCAGATCCAGAGGACTACCATCCCTATCATAACGATACCAATCCCTACGAATTGAAGACCAATAAAGAAGCGTATGACTATAGCAAGCTAGCCAAACTCATTGATGTTATCAATAATACACCTGCCGCTACTTTTGCAGATTCGTTGGAGCGGGTGTTGGTGGTTCCCGGGGTTCTGAAATATGCTGCCATGGATGTACTCACAGGCAATTGGGACGATTACTGGTTTCTGAGGAATAATTATTATCTCTACCATGAGCCGGCCATTGACCGCTTCCATTGGATTCCCTATGACTATGACAACAGTTTTGGTATTGATTGGTTTGACATTGATTGGACCCAGGTAGATCCATATGCATTCAGGACCATCGACGGTGATGGCAGACCACTAATGGAAAACATTATAGCCAATGCCCAATACCGTAATTTGTACACCCATATATTGGAATACTACATCGAAAACATTACTGAATTGGACCTTTGGGAAGCAAGGCTGGATAGCCTGAAAGCCCTCATTTCGCCCTGGGCTGAAATTGATAGCTTCCGCACCCTGGATTATGATTTTGACATGAATGATTTCAATCAATCCTTCACCTCTGGGGACTATTCAAATCGTCATGTTAAGAATGGAATCAAGGATTTTGTAAACCGACGACACACCTCACTCTCAAATCAACTGGAATGGCAGACAGCGCCACCGATTATATATGACCTCGAGTATTGGCCCCTTATTCCCGGTCCCGACGATAGCATCTATGTCAGCGTGGCCGCTTTTAGTCCAGTGGGGTTGGATTATTTGACAATCGGCTATCATCCGGGTGTGCTTACCGTTGTGCTGGAGTACCCCATGCGCTTTGAACCGATGACGAATCCACAGTCCATCGAAGAAGCAGATCGTTGGGTGGGTGTGATTCCACCTATTGGGAATCTATTGTTTGGCAGGTTTCAGGTTGGGGCCGTTGACAACAACGGGATGAGTATGCTTTACCCCCGGAATGACTTTATTCATCTCCAGGTACCACCACCTGCTAGCAGTTCATTGAGAATTAATGAGCTTTTGGCCAGCAATGATCAAACAAATCAGGATGACTCTGGCGAATACGACGATTGGCTAGAGATTTATAATTCTGGCGATACCGACCTGTATTTAAGTGGGATGTATCTCACCGATGATCCCCAGAATCTCACGAAATGGATGTTTCCGTTTGGTGGTGTGGCACTTGAAGCTGGAGGCTATCTCCTGGTCTGGTGTGATGAGGATCAGGAACAGTCCGGCATTCATACCAATTTCAAGCTCAGCGCAGGTGGTGAATTTTTAGCCCTGGTTGATACGACTGGCGCAAGCATAATCGACGCTTTGAATTTTGAACCACAAACCACTGATGTTTCTTTCGGAAGGCTCCCTGACGGTAGCGACCAGTGGCGCTACTTCAATGTTCCAACACCGGGTACCGCCAACACAACAACTGCCATAGAGGATTTGGCCACTTTACCGCTATCCTATAGTCTGGGTAGCTATCCAAACCCCTTTAACGCAGAAACTCAGATCAACTACAATATTCCCAGGGATGGAGTGGTAACCATCACCATCAATGATATTGGTGGCCGTGAAGTCCAACGGCTTGTTCAAGACTTTATGTTGCAGGGCAGCTATCAAGTATCCTGGCATGCGAATAGCCAACAGGGCGAACCCCTTCCGGCAGGTATTTATTTTATAAGATTACAGCAGGACTCACACCGAAGCACGCGAAAGATTCTCCTGCTCAAATAGCGTTCAGCTCAAGCAGGTGGCCATTCTCATGCCGACACCTGTGGGCGTGTGAGAGTTTATCGTTTCTTGTCCAAAGGCAAAATTTGTCATACCTTCCTCCAATCTCAGTATATCCTGCTGGGGGTCGAAACGAGGAGGAAACAACAATGAGAAAAAAATTAGTATTTCTGAGTATGGCAGCCTTGCTATTTATGAAATGTTTTGAACCCAATAATATTACCGGGTCTGATGATGTTATCACGTATTCGAATACTGTTTTTGAAGTTACTGAAACGGCAAGCAGTTCCAGTTATCTGACTGCCAGCGGAACCGTTGAGAATACTGGCCTCACATCCTTTTATGCTCCCTGGTATGTGGAAGCCGACTTCTATGCCGACTCAACTTACGATTTTAAATTGGGTGGCGAAAAATACATGATCACCTTCTCCTTAGAACCAGATGAAAAAACCGGTTGGGAACTAAAGTTTTCATCAAACCTTTACCAGCCCAGCGACTATCCCAATTTTGCGGTTAAAAACTTACGTGCCTATAAAGAGCACGATTAAGTCGCCTTAAAATTTACGTAACAAACAGGACGCACCTTCTATCGTCTGAGTTAAGCACGGATATATACAGCTATAAACTGAAAATCGGTTCACTCATTGTTTGAAAGCTATATCATGGTGGGTATCGGTCTAAGATCAATTTATATTGGTATGAATTTCAATCTCCGAGAGGATTCCAACCGACATGAACAATTATAGATCACTCTGTGCCTTTTTTATTTTTGCTCTGTCTGTGACCATAGCCATGAGTCGCAATGACAATACAAAAAACCTGGGGATGGTTTTGATTCCTGGTGCAGAATACTCAATGGGGAAAAACTCAGAAAAGGGCTATGATTTCAGCCCGGCCCATAGCGTTACTGTTGATTCCTTCTACATTGACACCTACGAAGTGACCAATAGACAATACCGTAAATTTTGTGAGGCAACAGGCTATAAATATCCTGAGTTCTGGGAGACGGAAATTTTCAGAAGTGGTCCAGATTTTTTAAATCATCCCGTGGTTGGCATTAACTGGTGGGATGCATCAAAGTTTGCTGAATGGGCAGGTAAACGTCTACCCACTGAAGCTGAGTGGGAATATGCTGCACGTGGGGGACTTATTGATAAGGACTTCCCTAATGGCAATGAGTGGACGAAAAAGAAGCCACATTCCAAAGCCAAAGGATGGGTCAATCTTATTCATGGCGTGGGGGAATTTGAGCCCAATGGATACGGACTTTTTGATATGGGTGGCAATGTGTGGGAGTGGGTGTCTGACAGATATGCTGAGGGCTATTATAAGTCGAGCCCGGTTAAAAACCCCAAGGGGCCACCTTCTGGGGGAGATCGTGTAATACGCGGCGGGAGCTGGCACTCTGGCTCCATGTGCAAAAAAGTCTATTACCGCAAAGGAATACCCAGCAGCTGGTGTGATTTTGGTGTTGGGTTTAGATGCGCCAAAGATATTTAGTTCAGACGGGGAATAACAGAGAGTAAGAGAGAGGTAAAAATGTCTCAAAACGAACAACCAATAAAAGATCATCATCCCATACCGCAGGAAGCCTTTGACTGGTACGATGAATATGCCCATGGATTTATAGACCGGCGTACTTTCATGTCACGTCTGTCCACCATTGTGACCGCCACCATCACAATGAATTTGTTGATCTCAACATTGATGCCCAATTATGCCCTGGCGGAACAGGTTTCTTTTAATGATTCGGAAATAAATGCACAGTATCTAACCTTTGCCTCTCCTAGGGGTCACGATGAAGGTCGTGGTTATTTTGTAACACCGACTGATCTCTCAGGCAAAGCTCCAGTGGTACTGGTGATCCATGAAAACCGTGGATTGAATCCTTACATCAAAGATGTAGCTAGACGTCTGGCAAAGGCTGGTTTTGTAGCCTTTGCACCCGATGCTCTCCATCCATTGGGTGGATACCCTGGCAATGATGATGATGGCCGCCAGATGCAGAAGTCATTGGACCGAGCCAAAATCGAACAAGATTTTATTTCCGCAGCCAAATTTCTGAAAACCCATGAGTTAAGTAATGGAAAACTGGGTGCGGTGGGCTTTTGTTTTGGTGGTTACATCGTCAATATGCTGGCCGCAGCAGTGCCTGAGACATTGAATGCAGGCGTCCCTTTTTATGGCACGCCAGCAGTTCGTGAAATTCGCAAAAACATAAAGGCCCCCCTAATGATTCAACTGGCTGAGCTGGATAAAAGAGTCAATGCCAGTTGGCCGGAATACGAAGCTGATTTGAAAACCTATGGAATTCCGTACACCATGCACATGTATCCCAAGGTGAATCATGGTTTTCATAATGATTCCACGGGTCGCTATGATGAACAGAATGCCGAACTAGCCTGGACCCGGACCCTTGATTTTTTCAAAAAGCATCTGCTATAAACCAGTAATGGGCGAGCAATAATATCATGATACGTACTGGCTCCAGAATCAGCCAAATACTTGGTTTATTCCTGATGCTTACCATTGTATTAAGTTGCTCAAGGGCCCCGAATCTTGAATCGTTATTTACAGAACGGGGAATAGACGGTTCTATCATAATCAGCTCTCTGGATGGAGCTATTCAATACGGGGCTAATCTGGAAAGGGCTTCAGCTCAATATCTACCAGCCTCAACCTTCAAGATACTTAACACGCTGATCGCCCTTGATGAAGGAGCAGTCAGTGGACCGGAGGAAATTTTTATATGGGATGGAAAGGAGCGATTTCTGCCAGCCTGGAACCAGGATCAAACGTTGCATTCTGCTTTCCCCATTTCCTGTGTGTGGGTTTACCAGGAATTGGCGCAAAGGATTGGCAACGATACCTATCTGAAGCATCTTGAAAAAATCGGTTATGGAAATATGAAAACAGGTCCGGAACTGACAACATTCTGGCTTACTGGTGACCTGGAAATCTCAAGTCTTGAGCAAATTGATTTTCTGAAAAAAGTTTATCACAATACATTACCCTATATGCCAGAGCATCTGGAGTTGTTGAAGGAACTTCTGCTCATCGAGGCAACCGATGCCTATATCTTGCGTGCAAAAACCGGTTGGACCGCTCGCCTGGAGAAACAACACGGGTGGTATGTGGGCTATGTTGAAACTAATAGCGAAGTCTGGTTTTTTGCCACGAATACAGAAATCAGGACAGATGCTGATGCCAAATATCGCAAGGAAATCACCATGGAGGCATTAACAAGAACAGGGATAATTCCCAATACGCCATGACCCCAAAACCAGATCTGGATGCAGGTAAATTTTCAACCTGGCTTGAAGATACGAAGCAAGCACAAAGCAGTGGGCAGGGAGCCGACGTACCCTGCGGTGAATGCAACGCCTGCTGTCGTTCATCCTACTTTATCCATATCAAGGCGGAGGAAAAACAAACCTTGAGGCGGATACCAAAGGCGCTGCATTTTCCTGCTCCCGGTTTACCTGAAGGGCATGTGGTACTTGGCTTTGATGAACATGGTCGCTGTCCCATGCTGGTGGATAACAAGTGTTCCATCTATGAAGATAGACCCCAGACCTGTCGCAGCTATGACTGTCGGATTTTCCCTGCTGTTGGTATAGAACTGGAACAAAAGGACAAATTCCGTATCCTGGCACAAACCCGGCGCTGGAAGTTTGATTATCCAACTGAAGACGATCAAGTGGCTCAGGATGCCTTGAAAAAGGCCAGTCAATTTCTCAAAAAAAATGCCCACCATTTTGAACCAGGCGAACTGCCAGGAAACGAAACACAGATGGCAGTCCTGGCCATTAAAATATATGACATTTTTCTGGAAAATCTCGACGGTATCAGCCCGTCTGAACTTGTATATAGAATCAGAAAGAAACTGGACGGCTATAAGTAAAACCCGTAGCTAGCCAGACACTACCCAATAACTAAAGGATCCGATTCATGCGAAAATGGACACTGTTATACCCGATGCTTATGGCACTCTCATTTGGATTGTTTGCAGGGGAACCATCCCCAATTGAGACAATTCTGGCTGAAATGAGTCTAGAACAAAAAATTGGTCAAATGACCCAACTCAATATTACCACTGTTGTGCGGGATGATATCGCTGGTAACTACGGCGAAATGACAGAATACGTTCTTGATACAAACAAGATCATTAATTTTGTTGAAAACTGGCATATCGGGTCATTCTTGAATGGTCGGGCTGTTACTCCCCAGAATTGGGTATATGTGACCGGAATGATACAGAGCATCAATGCGGAGTATTCGGAGATACCCATACTGTATGGGATTGATCATGTACATGGCGCAAGCTATCTGAAGAATGGTACTATTTTTCCCCATAATATGAATATCGGTTGTAGTTTTGATACTTTACATGCCTTTAATGCTGCCACCACCACAATTGCTGAGACCGCACACCTCGGGCATAACTGGGTGTTTGGACCGGTATTGGGAATTGGCAAAGCCAAAACCTGGGGACGTTTCTACGAAACCTATAGTGAAGATACATATCTCACGAGCCAAATGGGTGTGGCCACAGTCAGGGGGCTACAAAATGAATCTGCTTCTACCCCCTACAAAGTTGCAGCCTGTGCAAAACATTTCCTGGGATATTCAGATCCAAAGTCAGGGTGGGATCGATCCCCAGCTGAAATACCCGATCAGATATTACGAGAGTTTTTTCTGCCACCCTTTAAGGCGGCCATTGATGCCGGGGCTGCAACCATCATGATAAACAGCGGTGAAATAAATGGAATTCCAGTACACGCTTCATATGAGATATTGACAGAGTTGCTCCGAGAGGAGCTGGGCTTTAAAGGGATAGCCCTGACAGACTGGCTGGATGTCAAGGCTCTGGAAACCATGCATTTTGTTGCTGAAAATGAAAAAGAGGCAACTTTCCAGGCAATAATGGCTGGCGTGGATATGTCCATGGTACCGCTTGATACCAGCTTCTCGATCTACCTGAGAGAGCTGGTAGAGGAAGGGCGAATTCCCATATCCCGCATAGATCAATCTGTGCGTCGAATACTCACGGTTAAACATGATCTTGGATTGTTTGAAACCTATATGCCCACCAGGGAAAAGATTGAACAGATCAATACGCCTGAAAAAATTGATCTGGCACTCAACGCTGCTCGCGAGTCTATGGTTTTAATCAAAAACGAAAAAGCGCTTCTGCCGCTGAAGGACAAGAAAATTTTATTAACCGGTTTTACTCACGACAGTAAAGTAGCCCTCTGCGGTGGCTGGACGTTTCGATTTGCCGCGGATAGCGATCGCTGGTTTCCTGAAGACATGCTCACTATAAAGGATGCGTTTGTACAAGAGTTTGGTGAGAAAAATCTCATCTTTAAGGGTGGCAAGTCTCTGAAGAGAGCCGCAAGAAAGGCTGATGTCATTGTCATAGCAACAGGTGAGGCAGAAGCTTATGCTGAAACTGGAGGATCCATTGATGACCTGAGTCTGGATTCTGGCCAGCTGGCACTCATCAGGGAAGCTATTGCTACAGGCAAACCGGTTGTTCTCATTTTGACAGAGGGTCGGCCCAGATTGATTCCAGATGTTTATGATGAAGTCGAGTCAGTTCTTTTTGCCGGGTTACCAGGTGTCTATGGTGCCCAGGCTATAGCAGAGATCGTTTCAGGAAAAGTGAACCCTTCCGGCAAAATGGCATTCACCTACCCCAAAAAATCTGGACATATGATTTCCTACAATCATAAACAATCAGAGTATTCAATAATCAGACAGGTCTCTGATGAATTGAAGCGTCATAGTATCGCCAATTTTGGACATGGACTTAGCTATTCAAATTTCAGCTACTCAAACCTGAAAATGGATACAAAAATCGGCGGCAAAGGGGATACCCTGAGCATTTCAGTAGATGTCAGTAATAATTCTGATCGAGCTGGAAAAGAGGCTGTGTTGTGGTTTATTTCTGATGAATTCGCCTCAATTACTCGACCTGTTAAGGAACTTGTATATTTTGAGAAACAAGCAATCCAGGCACATGAAACAGTCTCCTTCCAGTTTGACCTGGTACCGGAAAGAGACCTAAGTTTCCCAGACAAGCTGGGGAAACAGATCTTGGAAGATGGTTCATTCATGCTTGAGGTTGGAAATTTGCGGCAGATGTTTCAGCTGAATCAGGAAACAATGAATTAGAAACACCGTATATAACACCCAAACACCTGCAAATTGCAATAAGGGAGATGAAGTATTGAAAGTATTATTTATCGGTGGAACAGGAATCATAAGCTCTGCTTGTTCCGTGCTGGCCGTTGATCGTGGAATTGACCTCTACCATTTGAATCGTGGTGAAAGTTCCAGTATTAGACCCATTACCGGGGTAAAAACCCTTAAGGCAGATATTCGAAACCCTGAGGAAGTTGAACCGGTAATACAGGGTCATCATTTTGATGCTGTTGTGGATTGGATCGCCTTTGTACCAGAGCACATAGAGAACGATATCAGACTGTTCCGGGATAAAACGGATCAGTATATGTTTATCAGCACATCAGCCTTATACCAAACCCCACCAGAGAAGTTGCCCATTACCGAAGACACCCCGCGGGAAAATCCGGTCTGGGAATATGCCCGGAATAAGATTGCCTGTGAAGACAGATTGAAAGCGGAGTATGCAGCGACGGGGTTCCCCTATACCATTGTACGACCCTCACATACCTATGATAAAACACTGATCCCCATGCAGGGCGGCTACACCTTGCTCTGGCGTATGATGCAGGGATTGCCTGTTGTTGTTCATGGTGATGGAGCCTCTATCTGGACCCTGACCCATAACACGGATTTCGCAAAAGGACTTATTGGTCTGTTGGGAAAACCAAAAGCTATTGATGAGGCCTACCATATTACCTCTGACGAGTGGCAGTCCTGGGATACCATTTTTAAAACCATGGCGCGGGCACTGGGTGTAAAACCTGACCTCGTTCACATCCCTTCTGAAAAAATTGCCACATACGATAGGGAAATTGGTGACAGTCTGCTGGGGGACAAGACCCACAGTATGATTTTCGATAACTCCAAGATCAAGGCCATGGTTCCTGATTTTAGTGCTGAAATTCCCTTTGAACAGGGAGCACAGGAAATTGCGGACTGGTATACTGTCAACCCTATGGGCTTGAAGATTGATGAACGGCTCAATACCCTGATGGAAAAGATGATCGCTGATTATAGGTCAGAAGTCTAATCAGGTGAAAAAAACCAATGTATGCTGAATATCCGCAGCTCGGTGAGAAACTGGCTGCATTAAATCTGGGCGACTATCTCGAATTCGGATGCGGTTCCGGAGGCTTCCTGGGATATGTCCTCGGTTTGAATCAATCCGCAACTTCAATCACTGCGGTTGATATCAGTCAAAAAAGTGTTGAAGCGGCCAAAGCAGAACTGGCTTCCCATGACATTAAATATATTGTCCAGGAGCAGTTGCCCCTGAACATTCCTGACCAGTATTTTTCAGCCATCACACTCTCAAATACTCTCCACCATCTCAGAGATAAAACCGCTGTCTTTTCTGAGTTCAAGCGATTGCTTAAGCCGGATGGAAAACTCATCATTACCGAGATGGTCTCAGATGGACTACGTAAAGCAGAACAGAGCTATTTCAGGTTTCACAGCCTACGGGCCATGATTGACCAATCACACGGCGTGTTTCATGATATCACTTATACATCAAATGAAATCCAGCAAATGATTTCCACGAGAGGTACTCATATTGAAAGGATGACTATTATCCCTAATGAAAAGCAAGTCGTGACTGATGCTGCTGAAATTGATGAGATGGTTGGACTGACTGATGAAATGATTGCGCCAGAGCATCATTCCCCAGATTTTCCTGAACTGAAAAAGTCAGCTGAAGCGGTGAAGGGGTCGCTAAACCAGCATGGGATCAAAAGACCCCCCCAGCTTTACCTTGAGCTCACATTTTAGGAACTTTTACTAGTGGGTATTCTAACAATCCGAGAAGCAGTAGCAGAGGACTTTGATCAGATCTGGGCAATTTTTCATGAGGTGGTATCTGCTGGTGATACCTATGCTTATCCTCCGGAAACCGATTATGATCAAGCATTCAAAATCTGGATGTCACAGCCCCGCAAAACCTTCATCGCCAGGGAGGATGGTGAGATTCTGGGAACCTACTACCTGAAGACGAATCAGGGTGGTCCGGGAAAGCATGTCTGCAACTGTGGATACATGGTGTCATCCACGCGCCGGGGCCAAGGAATTGCCACTGCAATGTGTGAGCATTCTCAACAAATTGCACTGAAGTTGCGGTATGAGGCTATGCAGTTCAATTTTGTGGCTGAAAGCAACCAGGGTGCAATCCGCTTGTGGACCAGGCTGGGTTTTGATACTATTGGCCGATTGCCCAGGGCATTTAACCATCCCCAATTGGGCTATATTGATGCTCTCGTGATGTATAAATGGCTAGATCCATCGCCCTGAAAAACAGAGAGGAAAAAGCGACACTGAACACGCCAATCGTTTTACATGGATCATCGCTAATTATATTGATTAGTCATTAAATAAAGGTTTGAGTTTATATGAATACGCCAAAATTTGTAGAGTTATTCCCTGAAACCAAAAGCCTCATCGGGATGATTCATGTCCATGCATTACCTGGTGCTCCAGGGCACAAATTGCCCGTCCGTGAGATCGCTGCACAGGCAGTCAGAGAAGCCAAAATTCTGACAGAAAATGGAATGCAGGCCATCATGCTTGAGAATATGCATGACACGCCCTATCTGAATCGTCATGTTGGCCCTGAGATTACGGCGGCTTTGACCCGTATTGCCGCTGATGTACGACAGGCGACTGCCCTGCCTTTGGGGCTCCAGATACTGGCTGGTGCCAATCAAGAGGCTCTGGCAGTGGCTCAGGCCGCTGAAATGCAATTTATCCGTGCTGAAGGCTTTGTCTTTGGCCATATGGCTGACGAAGGCTTGCTCCAATCGGATGCAGGTGAACTATTGCGCTATCGTAAACAAATTGGGGCTGATCATATTCAGATCTTTACTGACATCAAGAAAAAGCACAGCAGCCATGCCATGACAGCAGATGTTTCGCTGGAAGATACGGTCGAGGCGGCTGAATTCTTCCGCAGTGATGGTGTTATTATTACTGGAACCCATACCGGAAAACCGGTTAACCGGAATGAACTCTCCACAGTTTATTCCACGGCAGCATTGCCCGTTTTGGTGGGCAGTGGTGTTACACCGGAAGGCTTGGCTGAAATTGCAGCTCATGCCGATGCATTTATCGTCGGCAGTTTTTTCAAGCTGGAGGGGAATTGGAAAAATGATCCTGACCCGGAACGAATTGGAGCATTGGTGCAGGCACGTAAGACCTATTTAGGGTAATCATGTCAACAGCAGATAAAATTTTCGTAAATGGTTCTATCCTGACTCAGGATGATCAACTTCCACAAGCATCCCAACTGGCGATTCGAGGTAAACACATACTGGCGGTTGGTGATGATCTTGCTGGTTTTTTGGGACCCGAAACACAAACCATTGATCTGAATGGTGCGGTGGTCACCCCGGGATTTATTGATGCCCACGTCCACTTTTTGTGGGGTGGTGAAACCTTGCTGACCATCCCGGCAGATCAGGCACGGTCGAAAGCAGATTTTATCAGGATCGTTGCTGAGTTTGCCCGAAATCGCGAACCAGGATCCTGGTTACGGGGTGGTGGTTGGAACGAGCATATCTTTTCTGAGGTGTTATTGCCCCAGCGTGACTGGCTGGATGAAGCAGCACCGGGACATCCCATGATCCTCACCCGCCATGATGGCCATTCAGGTGTTGCCAGTAGCGCTGCGCTTAACCTGGCAGGCATTACCTGCGATACACCTGACCCAGAAGGTGGCGTGATAGACCGAGATGCATCAGGAGAACCAACGGGAATGCTGCGGGATGCAGCGATGGGCCTGGTTATGACGCTGATGCCTGAAGAGACCGAAGCTGAGCTCATAAAAAATTTGGACGCAGCACAAACCTATCTTCTGGGAAATGGTGTGACTGCAGTTGGTGATATGATCCACGACATGGGTCATTTCACATTTTTACAGAAAATGGCGCGTGAAGGCAAATTGAAAGTCAGGCTCACTGTCTACACACCCCTGCTGAAATGGCCTGAAATGAAAGCACTGCTGGATGAGGGAATCTATGAGGATGAATGGTTCCAGTTTAAGGGTTTGAAGGGCTTCAGCGATGGAAGCCTGGGTTCCCATACCGCCCTCATGCTTGAACCCTATGAAGATACACCAGATTCAGTGGGAATCTACGATACGGACTGGAAGGATATCAATACCGTAAAGCAAAATATTGCAGAAGCGGATCGCATGGGCTATCAAACCGTCATTCACGCCATCGGGGATAGGGCCAACCGCGAGGTCCTGGATGTTTTTGAATCGGTTATCAAAGAGAATGGTCACAGGGATAGACGTTTTAGAATTGAACATGCTCAGCATGTACATCCTGCTGACCAGGGCCGGTTTGCTGAACTGGGTGTGATTGCCTCGGTTCAACCCATGCATTGTGTGGATGACTCCCGCTATGCTGAATCCTTATTGGGTGCGCGGTGCAGTTTTGCATATCCCTTCAGATCACTAGAACAGAAGGGCGCAATCCTGGCTTTTGGATCAGATTGGCCCGTCTCACCTCCAGATCCTGTGGCCAGTATTCATGGGGCTGTCCATAGAGCCAGTTGGCATCCTCAAGAGGCAGTAAGCTTTGTTACCTCAGTCAATGCCCATACAGCGACCGCAGCATTTTCTGGATTCAGGGACCATGACCTAGGGAAAATCAAACCGGGATACCTGGCTGACCTGGTGATTCTGGATCCTGATTTCCAGCATCTGGATTCAATTGATGAAGTACCTGATAATTTGGTGAGGATTGTTTACGTAAATGGAGAGACGCAAGCGTAGCAGGTTTACCACTCGCTTATTTTCAGAGGTGTCACACTGAGCCCGAAGTGTCTCAAAGGACAAAGTATAAACATGGACGCTTCGGGAGCCCCAGCTGTCGAGCTACGCGTCCTTCAAGCTCAGGAAGACGCTTTGACCTGACATGAAGGCTCAGTAAAAACCATTTTCTAGTAAGGCGCTTCGAGAGCCTCAGCGACCGACGGGAGACACATTGAGATGAGAGTCCAGGCACAAATTTAAATGATTTTAAGGAATAGTTAACGTGAATACAAAACCGCTTATCGGCCTTACCCCAGCTTATTATGAGCACAAGGAAATGGATCGCAGTATCCTGGGGAAATCCTATACCGATAGTGTTCAGAGGGCAGGTGGATTACCCGTCCTGATTCCTCCGATTATCGACCCCAAAGATCTGGCCCAGCTCATGCAGCGTCTTGATGGCATCATTCTCACTGGAGGGGATGACTTGTCCCCGGCATATTATGATGAGCCATCAGAACCACTTACCCCAAAACCATTTCACCCGCGTAGAGGAGAAAACGATAAGCAAATTTTCGATTACCTGTGGGAAAACAAGGTACCGACGCTGGCTATCTGTCTGGGTATGCAAGAGGTGAATGTGTTTTTAGGAGGATCCCTGTATCAGGATATCCCAACACAGGTTGAGAATCCCCTGACACACAAAATTGGTGACTGGTTCGAAGCCCGCCATGATGTAACACTGGCAAAGGATTCCTTGCTTTGCAAGCTGACCGGTGAAAAGATAGTGGAGACCAACAGTGCCCATCATCAGGCCATTAAAAATGTTTCTGATGCTCTACGCATCGCCGGAACCTGTAGTGATGGGCTTGTGGAAGCACTGGAGCCGAGAGATGCAGGCATGCCGCTTATCGCTGTCCAGTGGCATCCCGAATCAGAAACCAATGATACAGTGGGTATTGAGCTGTTTAATTGGCTCATTTCAACAGCCATTAAACAGATGTGACCCCAGCTCTATTTTCAATTGAGGGATACAATGCTTGGCCAATGCGTTATTTTCCTGTAAGCAAGTAACCCTAACAAACCCACTGCTTTAAGATTATAATGCTTTGCTTTTTTAAACCGCCACCGTTGGAAAATATTACCGCGGATGGATTTACTATTAATTGAGGGAGAATATATGTACCGTTCACGATTACTTTTAATTGTCTTGACTGCACTTAGCCTGCTCATGACAGCCTGTGTGTTTACCGCGGATGAAGGCGCTGGCACCGGGATTGACCTTGAGGCTAAAATACCAACTGATCCAAGTCTGATCAGTGGTCAGCTGGAAAATGGTCTTAAATATTTCATTAAAGAGAATGGCAAACCAGAAAATCGTGCAGAACTGCGTCTGGTTGTCAATGCCGGTTCCATCCTGGAAGACGAAGACCAACTTGGTCTGGCGCATTTACTGGAACACATGGCCTTTAATGGATCAGAAGATTTCCCCAAACAGGATCTGGTGAACTACCTGGAATCTATCGGTATGCGTTTTGGTCCCGACCTGAATGCTTACACCAGTTTTGATGAAACGGTATACATGCTTCAGGTTCCAACGGATAGTTTGACACAGCTGACTACTGGTTTTCAGATTTTGGAAAACTGGGCCCACAAACTCACCCTTGATGGTGAAGAAATTGATAAAGAACGCGGTGTTGTTCTGGAAGAATGGCGTCTGGGCCAGGGAGCCGGACAACGCATTCAGGATAAGCAACTTCCCATCCTTTTCAAGGGTGCTCAGTATGCCGATAGACTGCCTATCGGTTCCATGGATGTAATTCAGAATTGTACACACGAAACCATTCGTCGCTTTTACAAGGACTGGTACCGTCCAGACCTTATGGCAGTCGTTGCGGTTGGTGATTTTGACGCTGCTGATATTGAAGCCCGCATCAAATCCCTTTTCGGAGCAATTCCCAAGCGTGATGATGTACGCGAGCGCACCCTCTATGATGTTCCTGGTCACGAGGAAGTGCTTTATGCCATTGCCTCTGATCCTGAAGCAACGCAATCAGGTGTGAGAATCCTTTTTAAGCACCCCAGCACGATAGATCGTACTGCTGGAGAATATCGCCAAGGTATCGTTGAAAGACTTTACCATGAGATGCTGAATGCCCGCTTTAGTGAGATGTCTCAAAAAGCCGATGCTCCCTTCCTATACGCCTATTCCGGAAAATGGGGTATCGCCCGATCATCTGAACTGGTGGTCTTGGGTGCTGGAGTTGTTGATGGTGGCATTCCCACCGGACTCGAAGCTGTACTTATTGAGGGAGAACGGGTTCGCCGATATGGATTTACCGCCACTGAACTTGACCGTGCTAAAAAATCGGTGCTGCGCTCCATGGAAAAGCTATACCAGGAAAGAGATAAACAGGAATCCAGAGGGTATGCCTCTGAATTAATTCGTCACTTCCTTGAAGAAGAAGCAGTTTCAGGTATTGAGTATGAATTCAATTTGTATAAGCATGAAGTACCCGGCATTGAACTGGCCGAAATTCATGCACTGGCCCAGGAGTTTATCACAGATGAAAACCGGGTGGTTATGGCTTCAAGCCCTGAGAAAGAAGGCCTGGCAATTCCAGGAGAGGCTGAATTAGCTGCAGTAATGGCCAGTATCTCTGAGCAGGCTATTGAAGCATATGTTGATGAGGTTTCAAGTGAACCACTAATTTCTGAATTACCCGCGCCGGGTAGTATTGTTGGAAATAAGTATCATGAAGATATTGATACTTATGAACTGACGCTAAGCAATGGAGTTCGGGTTGTACTTAAGTCAACCGACTTCAAAAATGATGAGGTCTTATTCCAGGCTTATAGCCCGGGTGGTTACTCAGTGTTTAGTGATGAAGACCTCATAACAGCTAAGTTTGCTGATAAAATTGTGGACTATAGTGGTCTGGGTAATTTCAGCCTCATGAGCCTACAAAAGCTCCTGGCTGGTAAGGAAGTCGCTTCTACTCCCTACATTAATGCGCTTTATGAAGGCTTAAGGGGTTCAGTATCTCCTGCTGATCTGGAGATACTGTTTCAGATGATTTATCTTCAGTTTACTGCAAGTCGTTATGATGAAGAAGCCGTTGGTGCTCTCCTGGCTCAATTTAGTGCTCAGTTGGAAAACAAAAGCTTGAGCCCTGAAGCAGCCTACAGAGATACATTGACGGTCACACTGAACCAACATCATCCACGTCGCAAGCCCATGACAATTGAACGATTGGGAATGATCGATCAGGCCAAAGCCAAATCACTTTTCGACAATCGGTTTGAAGATGCCGGTGATTTTACCTTCCTATTTGTTGGTAATTTCCAGAATGACCAGATTTTACCGTTGGTTTTACAGTATCTGGGATCTCTGCCAGCCACTGGTAGAAATGAAACCTGGGTTGACGAGGGTGTCAACACGCCTGCAGGAAAGATCAACAAGGAAGTCAAACGCGGTGTGGAGCCCAAGAGCACAACCCGTATTGTCTTTCCCGGGAAATTCGAATATACACGCCAGAATCGTTTTGATATGTATACCATGATGAAAGTATTGAACATTCGACTGAGAGAAGTCCTGCGTGAGGACATGGGGGGTGTCTATGGTGTGGGTGCCTGGGCCAGTATGTCCAAGGAGCCACAGGAAGAGTATTCATTAGCAGTTACCTTTGGATGTTCACCGGACCGTGTTTCTGAGCTCACCGATGCCGTGATGGTGGAGATAAATACGCTAATCAATGATGGTCCTGACCAGGTCAATATTGATAAGGTGAAAGAATCATTGCGACGGGAACGGGAGATCAATATCCAGAAGAACTCGTATTGGTTGAATTCTTTGGCCGTCTATTATCGTGAAGGTCGTGAGCTCTCGGATTTTATGAAATTCAATGAGCTGATTGAAGGCTTCGAGGCAGCCCATGCACAAGCTGCTGCAAGCAAATACTTTGATATGGACAATATGATTCAGGTGACCCTTAATCCTGAAGACTAGTCCAGAAATACACTGCTTTAAGATGGCTCCTGAATGGGAGCCATCTTTTTTTAAGTCAGTCTCTGATCCAATATGAATATGAATTTAACATCTCTGAATGAATCCACCTTACTTGAGGCGGTTGATCAATTGTGTCAAAAAGATTCAGCTTTACGCTCAGTTGTAGACCGGTGGGGATCACCACCTTTGTGGGCTAGGGAGCCCGGTTTCTCAACATTGATCCATATTATCCTGGAGCAACAGGTCTCCCTGGCTTCAGCCAAAGCCTGTTTTGATAAACTGAATGCCGTACTGCCAGGTTTAGATCCGGATGGATTCTTAACTCTCAGTGATGAAGCGCTGTTAAAAATTGGTTTTAGTCGTCAAAAAACCAGATACTCCAGAATGCTCGCCCAGGCAATTCTAGAGGGGACTTTGGATCTTCAGGCTTTGAATCATGCCTCCAATGAAGCAGTTTTCGAAGCGTTGACGGCACTCAAGGGAATCGGTCCCTGGACCGCAAACATATATCTATTGATGGCTCTTGGGCGAGTTGACATCTGGCCTGAAGGTGATCTGGCCCTGGTGGTTGCCCTGCAAAAATTATATAATTTGGATCACCGTCCGGATCGTACTGAATTTCTAGCCATGGGTGAAGACTGGCGACCTTATCGGGCAGTTGCAGCCAGGATACTATGGCACTATTATCTATCGCGATAAACAGTTAAACATAGAATCGAATGTCAGAGAAGGCTCTGAGCTTCATAAAAAGGAATGTAATATGTCGGTTAAACATTTAGATACCCTACCCCTGGAACCAATTTCTGCAGGAGAAAAAACCTCCAGGCAGGTGCTAATATCTGCTGAGGAAGGGCCCCATTTTGCCATGCGCCGCTTTGTTATTGATGCAGGTGGTTTTATGCCCTTGCACACCAATTCTGTGGAGCATGAACAATTCTGTCTGGGTGGAGAGGCTGAGGTGATCATTGGAGCAGAAACTGTTATTGTGAAAAAAAATGATGTGGTCTATATCCCGGCCAATGTCCCCCATAGTTATACCACACTCAGTGAAGAACCTTTTGAATTTCTGTGTCTGGTGCCCAACCAGGAAGATGTCATTGAAATTGTTGATCAACCTGACGGATAAATAATGACTTTATGTGTCGGGAATTTAAATATTTACTGTTGGGATACGATACTCACAAGTAGATTAGGCGATTAAGTATTGGATAAATTTCAACCGGGAGCATAGTCAGCTGAATTGACAAGACTGTCTCCACTATTAGAGCTGGGATGGATATGGGGCGAATAAGCACAATTGACTACAAAGGGAATTCAATTCTAATTGTAGATTGGTCAACCTTGAGTCTCGAGGGAATAGTCGAGTTAGCGGAAGAGGCGCGTGGCGCTATTCATAGTGCTCCTCCGCATTCCTTGCTCATTTTAAGCGACTTCACTGATACCCACTATGACAAAGCGACAGCTGACACCCTCGCAGACTATGCCGTATCTAACAAGCCCTATGTAAAAGCCAGTGCACTTGTTGGTATGACTGGAATGAGGAAAATATTGTATAATGTTGTCTCCCGTGTGAGTGGTAGAGATTTTAGTCTGCATAATACCAGGGAAGAGGCACTTGAGTGGCTTGTCTCTCAATAGGAATCCTTGTTTTTAATTTATCAGGGAGAGATCATGGATATTGAAACTATTAGCGAACAGATTGGCAGTTTTATTACCAATTATGCCTGGAACATCCTGGGTGCCCTGCTCATATTTTTTATTGGAAGATGGGTGGCACGTAAACTGGTCTCGCTTCTTGGGAAAATATTAGCTCGACAAAAAATTGATGAAACCCTCATTCGGTTTTTGGACAACATTGCCTATTACTCGCTCATGGTGGTGGTCCTGATGGCTACAGCTGACCGACTGGGCGTGGATACCACCTCCTTTCTGGCAATTTTTGGTGCCGCAGGTTTGGCTGTGGGTCTGGCATTAAAGGATTCCCTGGGGAATATTGCCAGTGGTGTGATGCTGGTGTTTTTTCGCCCCTTCAAAATCGGTGATGTGGTTACAGCGGGTGGTGTTACCGGCAAAGTTGAGAGCATCAGTGTCTTCAATACCATTTTTCTTACCCCGGATAACCAGCGCATGGTCGTGCCCAACGGGCAGATTACCAATGCAACAATTACCAATATCAACGCCAATCCCACCCGTCGTCTGGATTTGGTCTTTAGTATTGGCTATGAGGACAATATCCTCACCGTCCGGGCAATTTTCAAAAATGCTCTTGAAGCAGATGCTCGCATTCTGGAAGATCCTGCCCCACAGATTGTAGTTTCAGAATTAGCTGATAGCAGCGTAAACTTCTTCGTACGTCCCTGGGTCAAAACTGAGGATTACTGGGATGTTAAGTTTGATTTGATAGAGAAAATCAAACTGGCGCTGGATGAAGCCGGGATCAGTATTCCTTTTCCACAAACGGATGTCCATTTGCACCAGACTGAGAAATGAGAGATCTACTCTCCATAAGTCTCAAACAGGCGAGTCGCTTATTCTGGGTATTGCTCATACTGACGCTGGCCACTATTGTTGGGATGCAAATCACGGGAGAGCCGTTAAAAACTGAGGCCGCACCTGGCGGGATTGTCAGCTTTGAATTGATTGGCAACCTGGAAGGTAGCCAGAAGATCATGGAATCCTGGCAGGGCCCGATCATGATCTGGGCCGGTATCAACATGGGTCTGGATTTTTTATTTCTAAGTCTGTATGGAGTCACCATTGCTCTGGGCTGCCTGTTGGTATCCCACCGCTTACCTGCACAATATGCGTTTCTCAAAAGGCTGGGAATATGGATGGCCTGGGCAGTGATTGTGGCCGCAGGTTTGGATGTGGTGGAAAATATTTCGTTGATCTATTTATTAACCGGATCCAGCAATGCCACACTGCCGGTTCTGGCTAAATGGTGCGCCATTCCAAAATTCAATCTGGTACTGTTGTCGATACTCTATATACTTGGAGCGCTAGTTCCAGCCCTACGTAAAAAATAAAAGCTTCCAGGGAGGAAGCTTTTATAAATCATTGTAGTAGCGCGATTCGCTTATGATTTCTCAATAGCGAGTTGAAGTTCAGAACGAAGCTCCAAGACTACCTTTACATAATTTTTAGATGGATTGTATTTATAAACGGCTCGCCAGTTGGCTGAGTTCTCTGAAAAATCACTAGATCCAATTTGATACTTACCGCGTTTCAATAGATAATTGGCGATACTGGCCATAACATCAGCCCACTCAAAGGGCTCCCGAATCCCATCCCCGTCCATATCAACGGCATAGCTTTTAAAGCTGGTGGGCATAAACTGCCCATACCCGAATGCACCGGCATAGGAGCCTTTCACATCATGGGGACCCAAACCATCGACACGGCAGATCATAAACCAGGCCACCATTTCATCCTCGGCCCATTTGGCCCTGCGGGGAATATTATGTATGATGGTGTGGAGTGAATTGAATACCGGATAGGACGAGGCATACAAACCGTACTGGGTCTCAACGCCCACAAAACTGAGAATGAGAAATGGATCGACACCATACTTATTGGCAACCTCGTGTAATAGGGTCCGGTGCTGATTGTAAAATTTCACACCTCCATCAATCCGCTTGGTGTTTACAAAAATGCGACGATAATCGGTATAATCCAGTCGCTCAGCTGGTTTGGCAAAGCGTTTGGAAATTTTAGGTTCGACTTTAATTCCAGGGTTTGAAAAAACCTGCCAGGCATAGGCAGCCGGCACACCACTGCGCCGCAGACGTTTTACGACACGGCTATAAATCTGACGGGCCTGTTCATTTTTGGAAATGAGGGTGACCATATCTTTTTCCACCTGATCAGACCAACTGGCCGGTGCAGATCCATGTTTGGAATCACGATCCGCAAATACAGCAGAGGTGCTCATGAGCATTAACAGGGTCAGTATGATTCTCAGATATCGCATATGTTTATTCTCGTCCATGTCCCTAACTTACTTTAGAACCGTAACTTTGCGTGTGATCGAGATATCATTGGCCTTCATCTCAACAACATACACACCTGACGGAAATTTAGAAGCATCCCAACGTGTGATATGTTGTCCGGCTTCCAGAGAACCACTGATCAAGTGGGCGACCTGTTCACCCCGCAAATTATAGACATTAATCTGAACCTCAGCCTGTTGGGGAAGTGTAAATGGAATACTGGTCCAGGGGTTGAAAGGGTTGGGGTAGTTAGCCTGGAGGGCATATTCCGTAGGCCTGAGTTGCCCGAACTCACCAAGGGCCAGATAGTCTTTTGAGACCACACGGAGATCATCGATATAATAAACACCAGTACTGGGCTGGCCAGAGATGTGAGAAAAATGCATGCTGTCAAATTCAAGTGTTCCGTTTAAGGTGCCGTCTCCAATCCAGGTTCCAGTGCCGTCAACGGACATGTCCCAGGTCACAAGCTTCCAGCCATACCAATCAATGGTGTACCAGGGGCTCACTTCGGTTCCAGAGGCGTCATCAACACAAAAGCGGAATGTATTGCCGTTGGCATCTCCAAAAATGAAAGCCTGCATAATTTTTTCAGAAGTGAAATGAACAGCTCTAGGTGGTCCACTAGCCAGGTATTCCCTGATGAGCCAGGAACTTGCAGCAGTGTCCCAGGCGTAGTCCATTTGCATGGATTTATTGCTACCCGTGTTAACAACAGTAATGGCATTATTCTCTGATCGTGCAGTTCCCAGGTCCAGAGTACCGGTTGTACTGCCTGAGCCACTGGGTGTCCACCAGTTTGATGTTAGACCTGATTCAAAATTATCGATTGAAGTAACGGAGTAATCATAGTTGGGTGTTGTAAAGTTAAGGACAGTGCCACCACCCTGTGTGTTGCCAAAAAGATCTTCAAATCCAGGGAAGATTCTCACACGATAGTTTTCCTCGGGTAAGAGATCATTGCTTGCGAACAATACAAAGACACTTTGACCATCGAAAACGTGATGCTGGAGAACGGATTCCTGTAGAGCCAGGTTATATGTGCGCTCAAGCTTGACCATATCACTGGAAATGCTGTTCGGTTCCAGCTCTTCATCCCAGACGAAGGTGAAAACGGGTCTAAGTGACATGATGCTGGCACCATTTTCTGGAGATGTGCTCACGATTGAAGGTGGAATGTTGTCGCGAGGACTGGTTCGGAAGGTGATGGTCCAGTCATCGCCACCAACCCCATCCTGATTTCCATCGAGAAAAAAGCCACCGTCATCATGGGCTGTACCGGCTAAAGTGATGGTGTAGTCAGTCACAAATTCAAGGGTATCAGCAGGGAGGAAAGCAAAGCGCTTGCGATCCGTTGAAAAGTAAAAGTTGCCCTCTACATCAGGTGTTATTGAAAAAGCTGCTTCCACAGACGTGCGCTCCATGCGTTTCGAAAAGTCAACATAGGGTATATCCCAGGCTGGGAAAGTTTGATCTCCATTTTCTGGAGTTGAGGCTTCAACAATGGGTGGTGTTGAGTTTGAAAGCATGAAATCAGCAAATACAGTGTGGTTAGGCGTTACTGTCACCTGGGTGGTATCGGATAAAAACCCTTCTACAGATACAACGACTTCATAGGTACCCGGGCTTAAACTGTCAACTTTGAAATAACCGTTGTTGTTGGCTCCGCCATGATAAATATGACCACCGGGCTCGATGCTGACGTGAATATTGTTAACGGGAGTATACTGGTCCTGTAGACTGGACATTGACCAATAATCGACATTTGCCGAAGGATCTTTTACCAAACCGGCTATGGCTCCGGTTGGAAAACCAGGTTCGCCAAAATATTGCAGATAACTTCTGGCCAGGGCCCGTGCTTCATGTTTGCGATAATCCAGATTCATGAGACGCCAGGATTCCGGGATATAATCATGAAATGATCCCTCAGAGATGGTGGCAGGCATATTGGCCGGATAGAGGACACCATAGCCATTGGTCCAGGTGGGGTTCAAGGTGAGATCACCATAAACCACCGAATGCGTCGTATGGTTTACATCATGAATCAAGGGGGACATGATATTGGCCATGGTTCGAGCCAGAGGAAAGGTAGGATTGTTGGTGGTACCATTATAGATAACCATGGCGTAATTGGCCTGGCCATTAAACCCATTGCTATGATTACTGTTGAAAAAATCAGCATTAAAGGAGTTGGCCACGCCTACCCTCTGTGACAGGGACAGATCATCTGTAGTATTGTTATTTCCTGTGCGGGTAATAGCGACACTGGCGCCGAGACCCAACAGGATATCTCTTAACTCAAGTCCTTTGGTGAGGTTGGATTCGGATTCCCAGAAACCGGTGGCTTCCATGTACCGGTCATCACTTTCATGACCCGAGTGGCCGGGATCAATACAAATTCTAACATCAGTGAGATCCTGTGAATAGGCAACGGAGGTAACAACCATAAGGAGCAGTAGTAATTTTCTCATCTCAGCCTCCTTAGTCCGTTATCCGAATGGTTGTTTCAAAAATTTCACCGCTGAGTGTATGATAGACAATGTGCTTTCCATCAGGTGACCATTGGGGATACATCTCAATTGAACCCGGTGTATCTGTAATCATCCAGCTTTGGGAGCCATCCGCTGTGGAGACCCAGATCTCTGATGCAGTAAAGCGGTCCCCGTCATCCAGGTCCCGCATAAAGACGATGTAATCACCATCAGGTGACCATTGAGGAACATTTGCAAAGCCGATATCAGCCAGCACTTTTCCATCAAGATCACAGATGTAAGTACCCTGTCCAGCTTTGGTATAGGCTATTTTGTCGTTCTGGGGTGAGAGGGTGCCCCAGATGTATTTCCCTTTTCCCTGGGGGGCAATTGGTCGAAACTCACCGTTGTGTAACACTTTCAGCGTGAGTTTGTCATTGAACAAAGCAGTCAATTCAGGAGCTGGCGCTTCTCGGGTTTCGCTTGAGGCATTTATTACCTCCAGGCTTGACCCGGCCATGTAAACCAGCCTGTCATCCACAATATTTACAGCACTGAGAAAGCGTTTAGGTTCGGTCAACGCATGAGCAGAACCGGTAAATGATTGTATGAGGGATGTGTGTTTGCGACCCAGTCGATATTCATCTTCCCGAAAAACAATACTACCGCTGGGCAGGCTCACTGGTTGATACCCAGCGCCCCTGGCCTCACTGACCTGAACCACACTGGAAGTCTCTCTATCCAGAACCCAGAGACCGGTATAGGCAGTCCTGGTGATCAGAATGGATTTCCCGTCCACTGTATAGGATGGGAAAAAGAAGGGGTTGTCAGAATTGCCAATCAGAGAATGTGTATTCTCCACGATAAGCTCTTCAGCAAAAAGACCTGATACTACAACGAGCAATATGGCGGTCAGGAGAAGAACAGCAGAATTTCTATTTTTCAAAGTGATGATCTCCACAAATTGTGTTATTTCAGAACCATTATTTTACGAGTATTTGAAATGCCATTGGCCTGCATCTCTATAAGATAGAGACCTGAAGAAACCTCTGAGGCATTCCAGCGGGTAACATGATATCCCTGTGCCAGGTATCCATTAAATACATGGGCGACTTCCTCACCCCTCAGGTTGTAAATTTTAACCTGAACCTCTGCACTTTCAGGCAGGGTGAAGGGGATGTTGGTCATTGGGTTAAAAGGATTGGGGTAGTTGGGTAGCAAGGCCATTTCTGTGGGTCTGCCTGCTGTCTGTTCGTCCAGGGCTAGATATTCACGTCTGACTACACGCAGATTGTCAATATAGTAGGTTCCAGATGTGGGTTGTCCTGGCGTATAACTCAATTGAATGCTGTCAAATTCAAGTTGGCCATCCAGGCTGCCGTCACCAATCCAGGTTCCGGTTCCATCATGCGCCATATCCCAGCTGACAAGTCGCCAGCCGTACCAGTCTATATCATACCATGGACTCACTTCATGAGCCCCTGACCCATAAATGTCATCATCCACGCAAAATCGAAACTTGTTGCCGTTGCCATCTCCAAAAACGTACGCCTGCATAATGCGACTGGAGGTAAAGTGAACGGTGCGGGGTTGGGTGCCCGGCGCAAGATATTCCCGGATCATCCATGATGTTGCAGATGGATTCCAGCCGTAGTCCAGCTTTAAGGATGTGTTACTTCCTTCAGAAAGGACAGTAATATCGGTTGATATATCCCGGTTACAAAGCTCCGTCACAATTCCCGAATTACTGCCACTCTGTTGGATTTCCCACCAGTTGCTCAGTGCATTGTTTTCGAAATTCTCGATATTTGTGACAACATACTCATAATTGGATGTGGTAAAATTGACCACGGTTCCACTACCCTGGGTATTTCCAAAAAGATCTTCAAAACCAGGAAAAATCCTTACCCGGTAGTCCTCTGCATCCAGCAGGTCATTTTCAGAATAGAGTACCAGGACACTCTGATTATCCATGACATGGTGTTGGAGAATGGTTTCCTGAACCTCAAGATTGTAGATTCGCTCCAGTTTTACCATATCATCGTTGAAGGACCCTGGATCCAGTTCCTCATCCCATACAATGGTAATGATGGGACGCAGATCAACACGATCTGCATCCTCGACAGGATAAGTGCTTGTTATGATTGGCGCTGTAAGATCTGGAGGTGAAGTTTTGAACCCGATCACTAAATCGTCCCCACCCACCCCATCTTGATTTCCGTCAAAGAGATGACCATAGGTATCCATGGCGGAGCCACCAATGGTGATACTATATGTGGTGAGAAATTCAAGTGTATCAGCTGGAACAAAAGCCAATCGTTTGGAATCCGTGGAGAATACAAGTCCACCTTCCATAGCGGGAGAAATTGTGAAAGCCGCTTCTACTGAAGCTTCGTCCATTCCTCGGGAAAAGTCAAACCAGAGTATATCCCAGGCTGCGTAAGTAGAATCTCCATCCAGTGGGTAGGAGTTGGTTACAAATGGAGGTGTGCTGGGTGTCAGGCTAAAGTCACGATAGGTGACAAAATCAGGTGAAAGGGCATTTACCTGGATTGTATCAGAATAAAAACCTTCAGCAGAAACTATCACTTCATGGGATGTGTTGGGTAGTCCTTCGAAATAATAGAACCCGTTGTGCAATTCATCTGGATCTGAACTGAATTGATTAAATCGAGATTCATAGGTATCCGTGGTATAGCTCTCACCATTCACTGTGACAGTGGCTCCATTTATCCTGATGCCTGACTCTGCATCTGAAATAATACCAGCCAGTATTCCCGGGTAGGGTCGCGCAATTCCAAAATTATCAAGAATAGTCCAGAACATGCTGTAGGCCATCATGCGTGTGTATTCTTCATTCATGAAAAGCTGATTTTGAAGGGGGTTGGTATGGTGTCCCTGTTCACTGAGCTCGCTGGGCATGGTTGTGTTGCGATTCACATAGAGGTAGGGAATAGTTGGGTTGTTCTGGCAGTAGTCACTCCAGGTATAGAACCCACAGTCTCCTCGAGAGCCTATGCTGGGCAAGCGCATGACATCTGATAGCAGTTCCACCATAATATCACTCATGCCTTCACCACCAGCGGGTGGGTCAGGTGTGCCATCATACCACATACCCCATAACAGTAGTACATTGTTATTGGATGGCGCTCCGGCGTTGGAATGAACCGAGTGATACCAGGATGCCCCTCTATTGTTGGCATCTGAAGTGCGTTCATACAGACTTACTTCAACCTGATCATTATAGCGTGATGACCAGACTGTGTCGATGTCGGTTTGTGTTAATAGAATTTCACGCAGATTCAGGGCCGTTCTTAAGACTTCTTCAGCTTCAGAATAGCCGTTTACACCCATGTTTTCAGTCTGACTATGACCTGGATCCACAAACAGATCCCAGCCAGCCAGGCCAGTGACTTGAGCATTAATAGTTACTACGGAGATCAGGAGGAATACTAATTTTTTCATGATTACCTCCACTCCATCTGTTGCACAAAGAGCTGGCCATCCCCGCTTGTGTCAAAAACAATCCAGCTACCATCTGGAGACCACTGTGGGTGCATTTCCAGGAGGTCCGGTGTCTCGCTAATGTTAATGGGAGTATTGCCATCCACCTTGAGGATGTAAAGCTCTGATCCTAGCATATCGTGGCCATCATCTGCAGTTAACATGTAAACGATCCATTCACTTTCAGGGGACCATGAGGGTTCAATTCCTGAGCCCAGGGCGCGTTTATCACTACCATCTGAATTCACCAGCCACAGTTTTTGACCGGAGGTGGAATAGGCGATTTTCAGTCCATCTGGAGAAACTGCGTAACTGGTGATTCGATCAACAGTACTGAAGAGAGGGGAGTCGCTTGAGCGCAATGCATTTCTGCTCACGAGTTGATCCGACTTTTGATAAATCAGGGATTCACTCAGGGAACTATTGTCATTCTGATCAATGCTGAAGCTCTCAAAGCTATCTGTTTTGGAGAGATATATATGGGCATCATCGGATGACCAGCGAGGGACTCCGCCAATTCTACTTCTGGCGTCGCTGATAGTTGTTATTGACTCGTCGATGGTGTTGAAGCTCACCAGGGTTTGGGTTTTGAACATGTTTTCGAAGCGCGTGATTCTGGCTGCAATATGCTGGCCATCATGAGACCAGGAGAATCCATAGCCAACGGAATTGGCATTGCTGAGCTGAGTGAAGTTTCCTGTTGGGAATTCGAGGACATACAAACCAGCATAACTCTGTCCCGATGCGGCTACCTGACTGCCATCAGGAGACCATTGAGGTGCTATAAAAAATTCATCAGGGGTACTGAGAGGAATAGGGTCACCCGTAGGTCTTGCTTCTTCACCCATTAACAATCCTACTGACAGGATGAGGATTGCGAATAAAATTTGTGTGCGCTGGGACATTAGTTTCTCCACCTCGAAGGCATTTATGGAACCGAGATTCCAGTTAGTAAATAAAGTTACCGAACTTAGTTGCCATGATATAATCCTCAAACATTAAAAAGCTAACGAATTCGATACTGTGATCTAGCTTAAGTTGTTGGAATGTATGCGATTTGTTATGATCTCGAGCAAATGGGATTGATTTGCCCGGATGGTTATTTAGGGAACTGTTTTTTGAGAAAAGTGGGTAAAAAGTTACAGGGAACAGCTTTTTTCCAGTTCGAGGAAAGGGACCTAATTCAAGCACCCTCTAATTACTTCAAAAGTCGAATCACCTCTTCATCGCTGAAGGGGAATCGCCCCTCCTGTTTTTTGGAGAAGATCAGTTCATCATCTTTCCAGATATTATAGGCACCTCCGCCAGAAGGAAGAATGGTCAATGTTTCTATGTCATTGCCAAACGTATTCAAAATTTCTGCAACCAAACTGGTTGCTCTGGGTAGGTAGTTTCAGGTAACGCAGTATTCAACTTTGATTTGCATTGATGTCTCCTTTGTGTGGGAAGCTAAAAACTGAAACTGCTCTTGACAACTATTGAAAATTTGGATTAGACTCCAGGGATGAATTTAAAGTCCCCACAAAATGATCAACCCCTGTTGCTTTTTGATGGCTATTGCAATCTATGTAACGCATCGGTGAAGTCTGTAATCAAGTGGGATCGCAGGGCAATTTTTCAGTTCGCCAGCCTTCAGTCGGACTATGCTCAAAACCTTCTTCAGAAACTGGCTCCTGATCTGACAGAAATGGACTCGGTTGTGCTGGTATCGAGGGGAATCGTTTTTATCAAGAGTGATGCCGTTTTGGAGGTGGCTCGTTTGTTGGGTGGGTTCCCCGCCATCTTGTCTGTCTTCAAGTTTATACCAAAATCAGTGCGGGATGTTTTGTATGCCTGGATCGCCAGAAAGAGATATGGATGGTTCGGAAAAAGAGATGCCTGTATGATTCCGACGCCAGAGCTCCAGAATCGGTTTCTGTCTTAGCCCGTCAGGGAAGCGTGTCTCAGATCGGCTTTCCTGATGCTACGGGTGATGTATTGAACTGCGATAAGTGAAATCAGACTCATGATGGCACCAGCGATAAAGGGAATACGATAGTCCACAATCCAGGCCAGTCCACCCAGGACCGGAATTACCACCGCTGCTAAATGGTTGATAGTAAAACCGACTGCCATGGTGGGAGCCATATGATCTGGGTCGCCCACTTTCTGGAAAAAGGTGCGAATTCCCATGGAGAAATTGAAAAAGATATGATCCAGGATATAAAGCACGGCAATAATTGCTTTGCTCTCAACGGTGGCATAGGCAATAAAAACAAAGATGAGACTCAGGTATTCAACAGATAGAACCTTTTGCTCGCCAAAACGGATGATGGCTTTTCCAATCAGCGGACTGAGGAAATAATTGATGGCATTATTAAGCATGAATAGGATGGTGATCTCTTTCACGCTGAACTGGAATTTTTCCACCAATAGGAAAACTGCAAAGGCCACGAATATTTGTCGGCGAGCACCAGCCATAAAGGTGAGGAAATAATAGATGCTGTAGCGTTTTCTCAGGATCATTTTTTTGGCCTGGGGGACAATGTCTCCCCGGGTGGGGTTCTGGAGCATGCCCCAGATGCCGGCGATGATGATCAAACCTCCCAGAATGCCAAACATGACGACATAGCTGAAATAGGAACTAGCCAGCAGCAGGACCAGGCCAATGATGATGGCTGAAGCGGCCGAATAGCTGCGCATTTTTCCAAAAACCCAGGGGGAGGTATGTTTGTCAAAATATTGAAGGGTCAGGGATTGGTTGGTGGTCTCAAAATAATGGAATCCAAAACTCATGAGCAGTGTGGTAAAGATCAGACCCGTATATGAGGGGAAAATACCTGTAAATGAGATACCGATACCCAATACAGCCACTGACAAGGCGGATAATCGATGTTCCTTGATTACCAGGGTGACAAAAACCACCAGCAGAGCCAGAAAGCCAGGAACCTCTCTAACTGATTGGATCACACCGATGTGATTCCCGCCCAGACCCACAACATCCACTGCAAAATTATTAAACAGGGTACGCCAGACCTGAAAGCCCATGGTGGTCACAATGGACATGACGGCCAAGAAGATAAACATGCGGTCTTTTTTTACATTTTGCATAGACCGCTAGGCTAATCTAAAACAGTGGGGTTTGGAATGTCTTTCTACATGAAGTATCAAGTGGGGGATATATTGATTTAAGATGCCTCATTCTTTCTGATTTATATTAGATTTGGCTAGTTATGGGGGGCCAGTATTCAAGCGATAAAACCCCAAACATGCAGAAGAGAGAGTCAAGAGCATTAAGTTGGTCCTTGATGGTGAATCAATAAAAGCGGGGAGGTACACCCTTTGATTTATAAAATACTGGTAAGAATTCTGACAATTGCACTGTTGTTACTATTATCCTGTGAGGAGACTCCTATTACACCACCCAATAAGCCACCGGAAATTTCGAGTTTGACTGCTAGTCCAGATGTCCTAAGGGTCGGTGATAGTAGTCGGGTTGTGTGTATAGCCAGCGATCTCGATGGTGATAGCCTGAGCTGTAAGTCGTCAAAGCATTTCGGAACTTAATAGCTAAAAGTTAAGAGACACTTTCGAGTAGTCCTGTTCATTATACAGGCACCTCTGTGTGCTGCCGTTTCAAGTTAATTCGCTTCCGTCCGAGAAGCGTTTTTTGTTTAATGATTTGTCTCTGTGTTAAGATTTTCTCCTTTCGTCCAAAATACATGTCTGCCGGGGTCACATTATCAAGCGACTCATGCAGTCTCTCATTATTGTAATATTGTACCCATTTGGCGATCTCTTGCTCCAGATCCCCAGGCAGGTAATAATTATCCAGTTTGATCACATTCTTCATACTACGGTGATAACGCTCGATCTTTCCTTGAGTCTGGGGGTGATATGGCGCACCACGAGTATGATCCATCTTCTGGTCGTTGAGATATTCTTTCAACTCACTAGAGATGTAACACGGTCCGTTGTCTGAAAGTAGACGTGGCTTATGCTTCACAATGACCTGATCTGTTCCAGTTTCAGCGATAGCCATATCCAGTGTTTCCTGGACATCAGAGGCATTCATGGTGGTAAATATCTTCCATGATAGAATGCGCCTGGAGTAATCATCGAGAACCGTAGATAAGAAGAACCAGCCCCAGCCGATTACCTTGAAGTAGGTAAAGTCTGTCTGCCACATCTCGTTGATCCTGGTGGTTGGGCTCTTGAACTTATCTGAGGCAGCCATGACGATATAGTGCGGGCTGGTGATGAGATCATAATCTCGTAGGATCCTGTACACACTGGATTCAGAGATATAATACTTCTCGGTATCTGTGATATGCCAGGCTAGTTCCCGAGGAC
>JAERTH010000024.1 GCA_016844955.1 Fidelibacterota bacterium
TGAACCCTGGGCCATGACCTTTCTCCCTGATGGTAAGCTCCTGGTAACTGAAAAACCTGGGGTTTTGCTACTGGTAAATGTAGCAGATGGTTCTCGGATATCTGTCCAGGGGACTCCAAAAGTAGCTTATGGCGGTCAGGGCGGTCTGGGTGACATCATCCTCCACCCCCACTATGAAAAGAACAACCTGGTGTACCTGTCCTATGCTGAAAAAGGATCATCAGGGAAAAGGGGTGCTGTGGTTGCCCGAGCGAAGCTCCATATTACTTCAGGCCAGGCCAGTCTGGAAAGTCTTGAACTTATTTGGAGACAAACGCCCAAGGTCTCAGGACGTGGGCATTATTCTCACCGTCTGGCTTTTGATTCACAGGGCTATCTATTCATAACATCAGGTGAACGGCAAAAACAGGAACCTGCCCAGAGTTGGACCCAGGATCTTGGCAAAACAATTCGTTTAAATGATGATGGATCCGTACCACCGGACAACCCCTTCCAGGATAAAGGTGTCCTGGCAAAAAGCTTCTGGACCCTGGGACATCGAAATCTTCTGGGAATAGCATTTGATAATGAAGGGCAACTATGGACACACGAAATGGGTCCCCAACAAGGCGATGAGTTCAATCTGATCATTCGTGGTGATAACTATGGATGGCCTCTGGTCTCATGGGGTAATCATTACTCAGGATTTCCCATTCCTGATCATGATACACGACCTGAGTTTCATACTCCAGAGGTCTATTGGGTACCTACAGTGGCACCCTCAGGTCTGATTATCTATGATGGGGCTATGTTTCCAGCATGGCTGGGAAATGCATTTATTGGAGGTCTCAGATCAGAATCACTGTTGCGGATCAATATTTCTGGAGATCAGGCCGAGGAGATCGAGCGGTTCGACATGAAGCAAAGAATTCGAGAAGTTGAACAAGGACCTCATGGAGCTATTTGGGTTCTCGAAGATAAAGAGGGGGGTCGACTTCTCCGCCTCAGTCCTGTAGAATAGGGACACAACAAGGGAAACCATTTTTTACACAAAACTTGAATTCCTTAAGGTCGTTCAATTAAGGAACGGTTTATCAGCAACATTTAGCACTTAGTTATCCATGTATCTGACCAATGCTTCCATATAGCGTGACTTCACTTGCTGTGAAGCCATGATTTGCTTAACCGGAGGTAGCATAAGAACAACCCCAAGAACACCTGCTAGAGCTCGATGGCTCCACAATACACGATTATCAAACAATAGGTCTTGAAACGTACCTCGCTCAATGGCCATAACTACAATGCGGTGGGTGCCATTTAGGGGGGTGATGACCCGGTTTTCCCTGGATTTCAAGGTCAGGCTATTTTGAGGACAGGTCCTTACACAAACACCACAACCCAGACAGGTTTCCTCATTCAGCTTAGCAGTCTTAAGCTTGGTTCTGTTTGGATCGTTGGCCGAAACCATGGTCATGGCTTCAACGGGACACACAGACACACAACGACCGCAGCCATTGCATGAATCCAACTGAATATCTGGAAGAAAGTTTGTGGTATGCACGGGCTGATCAAATGCAAACCGTCTCGCAGCGATCATAGCCTCACAGCAACAGCCACAACAGTTACAGATGAAATTGACACTTTGTCGAACATTTTCACCAAACTGCACCAGGTTGTGCTCATAGGCCAGGTCCAGGAGATCCAGACATTCATCCTTATCCACAGATCTGGCATGCCCATGCTTGATCAGAGAAGCAGCCGAATTGTTGAAGGTCATACAAATATCCTGAGGAGCATCACAGGCCTGCTTTACATGATCCATCTTATGTCGACAATAGCACAATCCGATGGCACGATGGTGGGCTTCTTCAATAACCATGCTGGCACGTTCATAATCCAGAACATGTAGGGCATTTTCAGCAGATAACGCTGGCTCGTTAACAAATGCTCTACCCAGTTGAGTATCACCACGGGTAAAGAGTTCTTTGATAAAATCTTCCTCCACATTCAGATACTCATAGAACAATTCACTTAAAACTTTTTGGTCGATATCGTTTCGAACACGCATGAGGGAGAACTCGAAAAAACCTGCCATAGGAGGGGGTAGAGTATAGAATGACTCGCCGTTCTGCTCTATGTCTACCAGAATAGCCCGACTGGCCAACTTATCCAGTAGATGACGGGTACTGGATAGGTCCAGTTTCCAAATATGGCTGGCTTTTTTTGCATTAAAGGGCTTGATTGGCAGCTGAGCCACCAGCTCTGCTTCTTTTTCGCTAAACAGCATCTTCAATATTTTGAAAAGGAGTTCTGAGGGAGGCGCTCCCTGGGGAAAACGATTTAACCTTTCAGTTAATTGAGAGTAACTGGATTTGATCGTATGATGCGCCACGACACTACCCCCATTTATATCATGTTAAGATATACCATAATTTCACCCTGCTAGAGCTGGAAATCAAGCCAAAGTTGACTGGGAGGGTGGTTGTTTGCTAAGAAATATTCAGTCGCTTCAAGAAGAAGACAATAGAATCATCTTTTTTCATTTCGGTATATGTTTTTGCCTCAAGCAATTCGAAACGATTTTCAAGCAGTCGAGAAAAACTTTTTTTCGTGTATTGTTGGAAACACAAGCCTTCCATTTCCTCAAAATCCGTACCATACCACAAGGCATGCAGGACGATTCCCCCCTCATTGAGTAATCCATGTTGGGCCACCAAAGACTTTCTACATTCATCCATGCTGAGATGTTGAAGGACTTTGTTGGAATAGATCGCATCAAAGCGTCTCGAGGTGTCCAATGTTATTGCATCCAATTCCAGGATATCGCCATTGGGGTGGGTTTGGAGATAACGTTCTATGAAAACCCTGGAGAAATCAGAACCTGTTGCCTCATATTTCTGAAGTAGAATGTCCAGGTCTTTTCCGGGTCCCATCCCTATTTCAAGTACACTGGAATTCTCAGGGAGGTAGTCACCTAGCCAGGTGATTAGTTCAGTGCCATCATAGCCCTCAGCCAGCCGAATGTACTCACTGACCCCTTTTTCACTATCATAGAAGCCCAATCCCAACTAACCCTCTGTGGTATCAGGCTCTGTAACCTTCATTGAAGGTTCATCCACTGGCGGAACCATCTTTTCCACAGGGTAGCGAATAATGGTATAATATTTATCTGGGTTTCCTGGACCAAACACTCCCGGTCCTTTTAGATATTCCTCTTCATGAAGACCAACGATCTCATAGCCGCTGTCTGTAATGAATTGATGCAGCCGGTCCACAGTAGGGTCCTCGCTGGCGTATGATCCTTTATGCAAAATTTCAGCCACCAGGCCATACTCCCAGGTTTCCAGTTTAAGTGCGGGATGTTCGCTTAATGCTTTCTCTGGAATTTCCACCACAGACTCAGCCACGGGCATAGCAAAAATCCCTATCCATTCATCCATGGGAGTATCGGGCGTTTTGGGCCACCGGGCCAGAGGTGCTGCCATGTCCATATCGTGTGCTTTTTTTAATTTGAAAAAGGTTGAGAAGAGAGCACCGAAGGCATTACCGACCGTTTCGTTAGGGTTTCCAACTGCTTTATAAACCAACATCTTCTGAGGTGCTTTTTCACTAATTTGAGGATCGAGCAGATATTCGTATTCTGTGAATTTCTTGCTGCAGCCTCCAAGCAAAACTACGACCATGAGCAGTGAGAGCTCGGTTCTCATGATTTTCCCCTACGATTTGTATTTTTTGGATGTTTTGTTCTTTACATAAATAAGCTTGAATCGTCCTGTAGGGCTTTCCCTCGATTCGATATCAAATTTTTGGGTGGATTTAATGAGGGGGGTTAATTTCTGGAAGCCATAATTTCTAGAGTCAAAATTAGGCTGTTTTTTCTGTAACAGGTTGCCCACATCACCCAGAAAAGCCCAGCCATCATCATCAGCCAGATCAGAAACCGTGGTGGAAATGAGGCGAATCACTCTGGGTGTGATTTTGTCAATGTTTTCAGGCTCTGACCGTTTGTCCTCGGCAGCTTCTGACTCATTTTCCTTAGCCAGATTCTTTAAAATTTCGATATAGATAAATTTATCACATGCCACGATAAAAGGCTCCGGGGTTTTCTTCTCACCAATCCCAAACACCTTCATGCCTGCCTCCCGAAGCCGGGTAGCTAATCGTGTAAAATCACTATCACTGGAGACCAGACAGAATCCATTCACCTTTTCTGAATACAGAATATCCATGGCATCAATAATCATGGCGGAATCAGTGGCATTCTTA
>JAERTH010000025.1 GCA_016844955.1 Fidelibacterota bacterium
CGGTACACTTATCGCTGTTTGGGCGGGGGTTAGCATCGCTAAATTATGGTGATAAAAATCGAGGCTGTATATGCATGAAGATTACATAGGACTGAAGCTCTGTATCTTTATCGGTGAAAACGATAAATATGAAGGACTCAATCTTTATGAGGTGTTAATGGAGGTTGCTCTGGATAGTGGGCTATCTGGTGGAACGGTTATCCGTGGCAGAGAGGGTTTTGGAGCCCACGGCGAAATTCACTCCATGAAAATCTTACGCATTGCTGAAAATTTACCCCTGGTGCTTGAGTTTGTAGGTCGACAGGAAAAAATTGATGGCTATGTTACGCGTATCCAACCCATGGTGAGTGAGGGACTCCTCACACGAACGGAAGTACGCATAACCAAATTTAGATCAGATGATAAGGTTGAGACCCGACCTACCCTGGATGAAGAAGACCCAGATTTCATTGCCAGGAAAGATGAAACAGCTCCACCCGTTGAAAAAACAGAACCTCTGACCGAGGTAATTATCCCTGAACAACCAGAAGCTCAAATCCAGGCAAGGGAAGATGATGAGAGCGCTCAGGTGGATGAGAAAGATGAGTCTCAAACTCATAGCTTCACTTCTGAACAATCAGTGGCTGAACCTGAAATTCAAGACAAGGCAATCGAGGATGAAGATGACACTCAGATGGATGAGAAGGTCGAGCCTCTATCTCCTGACGTCATCTCTGATCAACCAGAGATTGAACCAGACGTTCCAGTACAGTCAATGGAAGACCCTGGCGAGAGTTCGATTGAAGAGGAGGATGGTTTTGTAACCATCGATGAAGCTCAGCCAGAAGCACCACCAACAACTGAGCCAGAAGCACCCGAGCCTATCAATTCGGGGTTACAGATATTTGATGATGGGGACGATGATGAACCCGAGATAGAAAGTTTTGAAGATGAAGATCAGAACTTTGAGGAGCAAGCACCTGAGCCCACCATCTCATATTCATCTGAGCCGGACATCTCTTTTTCTGCTGAACAGGAACAGCCATCATCAGAAGCCCAGGATTTAGAAGCAACCGAATCTACAGATCAACCAGCGTCGGGTTTCCAGGAAGATGAAGAAGACCCCATGGCTGACTCGATTCTCCAAATGCTCAAACAGGCCACCGCATCTGATGCAAGTGAAGCTGAACCCGAATCTACGGAGGCTCAAAAATCAGATCACGATAGTGATGAGCCTGAAGTACCTGAGGCTCAAGAACCAGACTCCAATGAGGTCGAGGTGATAATCGAGGAAACGCCCCATTTCTCAGAATCAACAGTAGCTGAACCTGCGATAGATAATGCTGATGAAGACCTCCAGACCACTAGTGAAACAACACCTGAACCGGACCAGGAATCTGAACAAGCACCCCCGCCAGAAGCAGAGGAAGAGGATGACTCTGAACCTAAAATGTATGACGAGGGTCACACGATAGAAGACATGAAAAATTACTTTTCATCCATTATCAAGGGCGACTGATTAAAAGGAGATAAAAATGAAACATTTAATAACCATAGTAATCGTTCTCAGCCTGTTTGGAAGTGTAATGGCTTCCGATTATCAAAATAGATATGCCACCTCTCGCGCATCAGGTACCATCATGATCTCAGGATCAGGATCCTATAAAACTGATCTTAGCCAGGAGCTTCGAGAATCATTTTGGGTAATCAATACAGATGCAGCCCTCTTCTTTTTCCCGCAATTTGCAGCAGGTATAGATTTTGGCTATGGAAAAGCAATGGAAGAGATGGGCGATGAAGATGATCCCACTGTTCTTGAAGAAGTCACCATGTCATTGGGGCCAAGGATATATTTTTTCATGGGCGGGCTCAAAAGTGAATTCACTCCCTTTATCAAAGGTGGTGCAAATTATCTCATCAATAAAACGTTAATTGATGATGATGAACAGGACAGAAATGAATCTGAGATGGGGCTTACCGCCAGTGCCGGTGTCCTGTTGAATCTAGCCAAAAATGTGGGCATTACCGTAGAGGCTGAATACAATTTTGAAAAGGGAACTGATGTGGAAGACATTGATACCGAACAGCTCCTGGTAAAATTTGGAATTCGCTCTTTTCTGGGAGAATAATCGAACCCATATAACGCCGATTTAAATATATTGTGGCTGTTCATTTCAAGACGAGATGAGCAGCCATTTTTTATTGTGAGTAAACAATGATAACTAGCTTTCAAGATTTACACAGCCACATCCAGGGAATGTCACCTAAAACGGTGGCCCTTGTTGCAGCGGGTGATCCTGTTCTAATCGAGGCAGCAGCACGGGCACAAAACGAGGGTCTGGCTAAATTCATTTTACTGGGTGATGCCCGTAAAATTCAGTCGCTTACCGAAATGAATCCCATCGGCTTCCACATCGTGGACTCTCAAAATCCTGCCCAAGATGCCATTGATCTAATCAATCAGGGGAAAGCTGACCTGTTAATGAAGGGGACCTTGCCCACAGGTGAGCTACTCAAAGCTGTTTTAAATAGGGAAACCGGATTAAGACAGGGTGAGTTGCTCAACCATATTGCCGTTATAGAATCGCCCACCTACCATAAATTGTTATTCATCAGTGATGGTGGTATTAATCTACATTTAGATGAGATGGTTTTTGAGCAGATGGTTTATAATATTGCAGATTACCTCAAAATATTAGGGATAGAACATCCCCGGTTTGGAATGATGAGCCTGATTGAAACCGTCAACCCTAAAATCCCTGAAACAATAGTTGCTCAAAATGTTGTGGCAAAACTATCCGGTGAATACAACATCGAAGGGCCCATTGCACCCGATGTGGCATTGTCTGCTGAAGCAGCCCGGAAAAAGGGGCAAAAGTCTGAAATCGCTGGAAATGTTGACGTCTTTCTCATGCCCAACACCACTGCCGCCAATCATCTGGTGAAGGGGTTATACGCTCTGGGTGGTTGTAAGGTCGGCGGTGTGATCGTCGGTGCCAAAGTGCCCATTATCCTTCTCAGTCGCGCCAACGATGCTGAGTCAAAATACCGTTCTATCCTCTTAGGGCTGGTCTAACCCCCAAAAACTACTTGATGACAAGGGTAGTAAGGACGGAATGCCTTCCGTCCCTGCCTTGCGTAAAATCTATCCCACAGGAAGAAGCCCAGCCCCATCATCTTGAAACTGCTTGATCGCATCTGCACTCAGCTCATGCCCGGACATAGCTATCAACGTATCATAAGGTAATGTCAGGTGTTGAGCTCCGGCAACGGAGGCTGCCACCGCTTCAGTAGGTGATTTGAGGCTGGCTGCCAACAACTCGGTGCGACTGTTTTTAAGCACAGCAGAAAGTTCATTCACCAAAGCGATTCCATCTCCCAGCAGTCGAGTGGCTCGATTCACATACACTGCGATATACTGTGCTCCTGCCTCTCTAGCGATCAGAGCCTGGGCTGGTGAATAAATTGCCGTGGGGCAGCAGCTCATGCGGGATGAGAGTTCTGCGCAGACCCTGAACCCCAGATCATGAGGTGGCAGTTTAACCACAAGCTGTTTTTCAAGTATGTCCAATGCCTGATGGGCCTCTGTGATCATTGCCTCAAAAGTGGTCGACGTGAGTTGATAGAAAATGGACCCTGAACAAAATGTCTTCAAATGCTTCAATATTTCAGCTGGCTCCAACTCAGATTGAGCAAGAATCAACGGGTTGGTTGTTACACCAGTCACCCAGCCGGAATCCATGGCGGTTTTTACGTGTGATGGGTTTGATGAATCTATAAAAATAGACATTTGGGCTCCTTTATAGTGTCTCAATTTTTCATTCATTTCCACAGAATCAAAATATTATTTGCAAAGGCCGTGAGGATTACATTCAAAGCATGTCCAGTCAGAGTCCACAAAAAATTCATACACGCAACACCGTGCTGAATGCCACTGGTGAGGGGCTATGGGGATTTGCCATGGCTTTTCATAACATGAATTCAGTCATTCCCATGTTTTTGGCCCAATTGGGAGCTTCCGCTTTTGTCATCGGACTTATCCCTGGCGGATTCATTCTCCTGGTGGCCTTACCGCAGATTCTGTCAGCTACCCTCTTTCGCAATTCCCCGCACATTAAAAACTTAAATGTGGGTTTGCACTTTGGAATGGCCCCTATCGCTTTTGTAATAGGTCTGGCATTTTATCATTTTGAGTTTGTCGGACAGACTGGGATTATGGTTTATCTGATACTATGGATAATCTGGTCACTTGGGGTTGGTTTCTTGGTTCCTATCTGGGCTGATTTTCTGGCTTCTGTTTCTCTGCCTGGTAGACGTGGCCGATTCATGGGCATCACCTTCACGGTTAATGCCATCCTGGGTATGGCCGGTGGGTATGTGCTCAAGGAAGTACTGGCCATTGAGGCTTTGTCCTTTCCACGGAATTTTGGTCTGGCATTTCTAGTCATGACCGCAGCGCTTACATTTGGTAATGTCTTTTTCATATTCATGAAAGTCATTCATCAACCCCAGATAAAGCTGGATAAAGTCGAGCGTTGGTGGCGTCGTCTCAGAACCATCTATTTTGAGGATAAAAATTTCCGTCACTACATATACAGCCGAGCACTGGCTGCTGCCACCATGATGCCGCTGGCTTTTTATGGTGTGGACCTTCAGGATCGCTTCGAATTGCCCCTCAGTGCTGCAGGCACCTTCACCTTCTTCCTGGTTGTTGGACAGGCAATTTTTAACCTGGTCTTCGGGTATCTGGGTGATCTCTTCGG
>JAERTH010000026.1 GCA_016844955.1 Fidelibacterota bacterium
CGGACATCGTATTGATGATCGACCCTATCGTGGGGAGCCTGTGGAATCACCCTTTACGGTTTGGGCGGATGATAATGGGTATTGGCGATTTGAATCAGCCCTGGAATCTTTTGGTAAGGATACCATGGGTGGTTGGCGTTCTGATAGTACAGGCGTTCATACGGATCTCCATCAGAATCGCTCAAAACTTGGATTTGTATTTGATCCAGGCAGCCATCTCAACTGGGATCGATATTTTCTAAATCGCCGGAGTGGATCCAAAATGACCATGGATTATCGCCAGGTTGTTAGTGTTTTAACGGATCGTGATACCACCTATTACACGCTCTGGTTCGACCAGGAAACGGGACTTCTTAACCATATTGGCTTGCACTGGAATCTATATGACTATAGAAGTGTTGATGGCGTAATGCTGCCTCATATGATTGTGCAGGGGCGCAAAGGAGGTCATATTGCCTATGGCTTCGATTCTATTCGCCATAATCTCATGGTGCCTGATTCAATGTTGGCCAGGCCTTCTTAAATGAAGTAATCAGTTCGCATACTCGAGAGAGTGTTGTAGATATTAACGGGACTCATTTGTCCTCCCAATCCAACCTTGTTCCCAAACAGAGCTTTAATTATCTTGACTCCTCACCGGGGGAAACTTTGAGATAGATCTGTAACGGATGGTTTTTTTGATGAAACCAATTCCGTCACAAAAAGATTTATGCTTCATAGTGGACGACAACGATTGTCATTGAACTATTAACTAACACATGACGTGGGGAGGAAAAGCCAGATGAAGACAGAAAAAATATCAATATCCGGAAATATGCTTACCTACGATCATAGAGAATCGTCAGGTCCTGCAATTGTATTCATTCACGGAATCACGACCTATCGATTCATATGGCGCAAAATCATACCCTTGATCCCTGAGGAGTTCAACGTGTTGGGCCCGGATTTATTAGGTTGTGGCGATTCTGACAAACCTCTTGATGTGTCATATTCAATCAAAGCGCACGCTCAGCGATTAGAGGAGTTTGTTGATCAATTAGGGATCAAAGTATTTCATTTGGTTGGGCATGATGTAGGGGGAGGGGTAGCACAGATATTTGCAGTCAACAATCCCAGCCGATTAAAAAGCTTAACGCTCCTTAATAGTGTCGCCTATGATTTCTGGCCCGTTCAACCCATCATTGCCATGCGTACACCCATTGTCAGGCAATTGGCCATGGCTACTCTGGATTTAGGCATGCTTAAGGTGATTGTAAACCGTGGGCTGCACAATGGTGACAATCTGACTGATGAATTAATGGACCTTTTCTGGTATCCCATGAAAACAGCTCTGGGCCGTAAAGCTTTTCTACATTTTGCCAGATGTCTGGATAATCAGAATCTACTTGATATTGAGACGGACCTACGGGGCTTACAGGTACCTACTGCTATTATTCGGGGTCATTCCGATCCATATCTTAGTGAAAAAATTGCCTTTCGCCTGAATGAAGGCATCCCGGGCAGCACATTGCACATTCTGGAAGGGGGCAGTCACTTTATCCAGGAGGACATCCCTCATGAAGTTGCACAAATTATTAAAGAAAGTTTCCTGAAACCCTGATGCCAGCCAAATCAAATCGTGAGCAAAGGGATCTCTTATCTGATATCAAGGTCCTGGAACAGGAAAACCAGTTGCTGATGGAGAGATCCGAGGAGATAACCTTACTCCAATCGGTGGGTGATATCCTTTATGCGTCATCAGATGAGGACAAAATTATAATGGAGACCCTGGAGCGTGTCTCCATCTTTCTCAATATTCCGTTTTGTGCTTATGGGGTTAATGAAGGTGGGGTACTACGACTGACAAAGGTCTATACAGTTTTCTCGGATGAGCCAATTAAAGAAGGGAGTGTGCATATTGCGCCTGAAATCCTTGAGGATGCTTCAAAAACTGCTCAATTCTTGACCTATAACTACCCGACAAAACCAGAGATACATTTTGATTTAGGGGTGGGGGAATTCTCGCCGGTAAATATTGGAGTTTTTGGCACGAGTACCCTTGATACCCCCGCCATTATATTTGTTTTTGCGGATGACTCTGACGATGAAGTGCTTTTGCGGAACAGACTTGATATTATTCGCGCAATTAAGTACAAAGTCTCAACCAGACTGGAGAATTTAAGGTTACGCAATAAACTTCAGGCTTTGAATGCGAACTTGGAGGCTCGGATTGACCAAAGGACTGCTGATTTTCATGAGAGTGAAGCGCGTTTCAGAATGATCATGCATCAATCTCCCCAGGTTATTGAACTTTATAACCATGATGGTCTGCAGATTGAGGTGAACAATGCCTATGAAAAGTTATGGGGTTTTGATGCCGCCACTACGGTGAACAGCTTTAATCTCTTTACAAGCAAAGAGGTAAAAGAGACTGGCTTGTTGAACTATGTTAACCGGGCTTACGCGGGAGAAGTGGTAACCGTGCCTGAGTACCAGTTTGACCCCACGGGTGAAACTGAAGCTCAAGGAGCAGGCAGAGTTCGTTGGCTCAGCACAAAAATCTATCCGTTAAGGGGTTTTGCCGGCAACGTAAAAAATATCGTAATTACCCATGAGGATATCACCGACCGGAAAATATCTGAGGATAGACTCAGAGAGAATGAGGGCCGGTATCGTGGGCTCTTTGAAACCAGTATTGATGGTATATGCACGCTGGATTCCACCGGAGGATATGTGGATGTCAACCCTGCAGCTGAAAAATTACTGGGATATACCAAGGCGGAGTTAATCAAGATGGATGTGCGAGAAATTGTTCATCCAGAGGATTTGTCAAAATCATCGAAGTATATTGAGAAGTTGAATACTGATGGATTTTATGAGGGCTATGAGGGTCGAATAATTTCCAAGTCTGGAGAGACTCGAAACATTGAGGTTAGTTCAATTGCCATCCATAAGAATGGAGAGGTTGTTGGTTCCCATGACATCCTCAGAGATGTAACCGAGCGTGTTTATGCTGAAGCGAAGATAGCTGCAAACCTTACAGAAAAAGAAATTCTGCTCCAGGAAATCCAGCATCGCACTAAAAACAATATGATGGTCATTATCGCACTGTTGAATATGCAAGCGCGGGAGTTAGATAACCCTGTCCTGGATGAGGCCTTTCGACTGACCCAAGATCGCATTTACGCAATGTCCCTGGTTTACGATCAATTACAAAAAAGCAGTGATTTCGCTGCCATTGATTTAAAACATTACATTGTGACGCTAACTCAAAAGTTACATGTTTCGCAAGCGCCCAATCCAAGTCGCCTAAAATTATCTGTTGAGTGTGAGGCCATACTCATATCTCTAACTCAGGCTGTGCCAGTTGGTATTATACTCAATGAGATCATCAGCAATGCATTACAGCATGGCTTTCCTGAAGGACGTCAGGGTCAAATAGCGATAAGCGTTGAACTTGATACTTCACAACAGTTGCGGATTATTGTGGATGATGATGGTGTAGGAATTTCCCCATCGCAGATGGAAGGTGCAAAAAAATCTTTGGGATTGAGGCTGGTAGATATTCTGGTTGTGGATCAATTATCGGGTCAACACACGCTGGAATCCAAGGAAGGTACCCGCCACACTCTGGAGTTTGAACTACAAAAAACGTGAAAATTTTGCGTCTGATATCACCGCAGGAAACAATAAATTAAACAACCATAATATTAAACATTCAGTAGCAAGATTTTTGAATTTTAAACCATTCAGAGACACCATCAAATGGATGGCAGTATGACCCCTTTAAAGAGGAGTTAATCACTCAAGGCTCGTATAGAAAGATTCAATTAGGGGGAATTGTGAAGTCGGTATTGGTGATAATAAAAGTCATAAATCGCTGTCCAGTAAGAATTTAGCTAGCAAGATGTGTTTTCAGTAAGCATAGTATTAAGATTTGATCAAATTGGGTTGCTATACCAGGTCAAAAGTTGTTACTCTTAATTAAATCATCTTCATTGCACCATTCAAATCAGTGTTTATATTAGGACTCGAAATCAGGCTTTTTTTAAAAACCGGGGGATGGTTGATTAAAGCACATATTGTGTTCTAATCACAAGCATGGCATCCTATTTGCCAATTAATAGTCGCAAAACAAGCGTGTCGATATTGAAAAGCAGATTTTTCTCAACGTGTTTCATTCTTAACTCTAAACATGGATCGGCTAAGTGATTAGCAAACAGATAATTGAAGAAGTTTGGAATGAAATAATAGTTGCTAATAATGATTATTATCATCATCAACGTGTTCCCGTGGCTAGGAATTATAGGAGCATGTTTCTCGATCATTGGAAAAATGAAACGAACAATAGAAGTTAACATGGAGGTAAGAAATGATTAAAAGAATGAGCCTACTCTCTGTCTTGGTTTTGGCACTGGCAGTGATGTTTATGGTTAGTTGTGAAGGCCCTGAAGGTCCAGCTGGTGCTGCTGGTGTCGCTGGCGCTGATGGAGCTGATGGTGCCGATGGTGCCGATGCTAACGTTACTTGCTTGGGCTGTCACTCCGAAGCAAAGTGGACTGGAATTGAAGCTAAATATGCCCTTTCAGGTCATGCAAACCCTGGCGCACTAGACTATGCCGGTGGTCGCGGTAGCTGTACTCGCTGTCACTCAAGTGAAGGCTTTGGCGATTTTGTTGCTGGATATGATGGTGAAGATATTGCTTACCCATCAGCCCTGTCCTGTGAATCTTGTCACGGCAACCACACCGTTCTTGAAGGTGATATTAGCGCACCCCTGGCTACAATGGACCCAGTGGTTCTTATCGTAGATCCTACCATGTCTATTGATCTTGAAAGTTCATCCAATCTTTGTGGAACCTGTCACAACTCCAGAAGGAATGGATCCTACTATGAAGCTATAGATTCAGTATGGACCGAAGATGTCAATGGGAATGACTCATTGTGGATTGTACCTACAGGATCTGTCTATATCAGTAGTTCGCATGCCGGACCACACTACAGTTCTCAACTGAATACCATGAAAGGTATAGGTGGCTACGGTTCAACAACAGAAACCACACATGATAATGTTGGTTGCGTGGGCTGTCACATGGGAGCATCCACAGATACAGAGGGTGGTCACACCTTCGCTCCAAACCTGGCAAACTGTACAGAAGCATGTCATGGAACCGTTGCTGATATCGCTGTGTTCGCAGCTGAGAAGCATGATGCTATCAAGGCTCGCATGGATGCCGTTGCTGAAGCACTGGTTACTGCTGGAGCATTGACCTCTGATGGCGCTGGACATTATACTCCAGCAAAAAACGTTGTCTCCCAGGCTGTTTTCGAAGCTTTCTGGAACTACCGTGTGATGTACCAGGATCATAGCTATGGTGTGCATAACCCAGGCTATTATGACGAAATGTTGGATGAAGCCGAGGCTACACTCGGTCTATAGATCTTAGTATATTGTTTTTCAAAAAGAGGCTGTCCTAATCGACAGCCTCTTTTTTTTGCCCTCACCCTGCTGAATCACCAGTATTGGCTTCGGGAGCCTCAGCCTCCGGTCTTCTGGACATTGAGCTTGCCGAAATGTCTACCATCACCGAGTGGGTCATGAGGCTTCGAGCTCAACCTCCGAGCTAATAAAAAAATAGCAGCCGGAGTCAAAGACTCCAGCTGCTATAGAAAACGCATGCTAGGATTGGGACTTAGGTGAAGATGATGGAAGCTCCTGCTGATTTCTCGTAAAATTCTCCAACAGTCAGCACAGATGAGACCCGGTCGTCCAGATCGTCTTTGGTCAGCTTGAACATATCCATGGCCAGTTTACAGGCAAACACTTCACCACCGGCATCGGTAAACATTTCAAGAAACTCCGGTACCGTGGGGATATCCAGATTCTCCATCTCGTTTTTCATCATCCAGGTAGCAAAATTTGAGACACCGGGAATGGCCCCCATAATAGTGGGGAAGGGCATGGTGATGGGCATCTTCAACATGGGCATGGCCATATTCATGGCCGGGTTACCCACAGTAGCCACCTTAAGGGAATCCTGGGTTTTCTTGATCAAAGCCCCCAGACCAAAGAAGGTGAAGAAGATGGATGCCTCCATGCCCTCCATACGAGCACCATTGCCCATGACCAATGCTGGGTAGACATCAACCAGGGACCCTTTCGATACAATCAACGAAACTTTTTTGATGGGTTCGGGTTGTTCACTCATAGTAATGCTCCTTAGATACAGCCCTGGGGCTTGCCCAGACCTGCTATTTTTGCTGCTTTCTTGGCTGGTCCACCGGGGAACAATTGATACAGCTCCTTGGTGGGGACAACATTCAGCTTATTCAATCTGCGGATGGAGGGAGCGGCCCCTTTTTCCTCAAACTCTTTGCGCATGAAATCAATCACATCGAAATGTCGATCGGTAAGGGGATCAATACCTTCTTCCGCGGCAATTGCAAGCGCGATGTCACGATTCCAGACGGTGTGGTCACTGAGATATCCTTCTCCGTCAACTTCCACAGATAATCCAGCTAGGTCTTTGGTACTCATTTTATTCTCCTTTTAAAAATTTATGAATCCTGTTTGGCAATATTCTTCATGAAGGCGATAATGAAGCCCAGACCCCGTTTCATTTCAGATGTGTTTAATTCCTTCATGGCTTTCCAGATTGAAACTTCCTGAATGTCTTCTACATCCATTTTATCAAATACAGCAACGGCGTTTTTAATGGCACCCATCATTTCCGGCTGGGTGATGGATTTTACCGTTTCCAGAATGGGGACAATATTATCAGCTAACAGCTTCACATCCTCTTTGGTAAAATGCTCTACAACGTTGTCCGCAATGTGAATCCCTTCACTGGCAAATTCAAAATACCTGGCGCGATCCAATTGATCCAGCTTTTCCAGCGTATCGCTAAAGAGCTCCTTGCCAATTGGTTTAAAATCCTCGAAAAAATCCAGGGCACTTTCGAGTTTGCCAATAACTGCGGTGATATTGTTGGTATTGCGCAGGATGAGCTTTATGAGGTGTAGAAAATCGCCGGTTCTGACAAAAGGGGCGATATCCTCAAATTCCTCGATGGCTCCTGCAAACATATCCTTGGCTACCCGGGTGAGATCCGCCTTCAGGTCTTCCATTTCCAGACGTTGCTGTCTTACCAGCGCCAACTCGGCAGTAACAGTCTCCAGGGTGGCCTGAATCTCTGCCAGTTGACCAGATATATCACTCCCGCTCATGTCAAACTCGCTTCCCGGCCATTAGCATCTGGGATTCAATGGGTAATTCAGCACCCTTGAGCAATAAATTCCAATACATCCAGCGAAACATCATTTTCCCATAATGATTCATGCGGGTTTCCTCCAGAAGTGAGAAGGGTCCCACACCAGGCAAGGGGAATTTCCCGGGAAGTGGTTCTGTATCATAATTGAAATCGATGAGGATGCCTTTGCCAAACCCGGATTCGATATAGCAATTGGCATGACCGTCAAACTTCCCCTTGAGTGGGCGATCATCAATAAAGCTTAGGATATTGTGTTCAAGAATATCAGCCTGAAAATGGGCAACAGAACCGGCCTTTGAACTGGGCAGGTTGGTGGCATCACCAAGCACAAAAATATTTTCATTTGCCTCAGATTGGAGTGTGAATTTATCGGTGGGAATGAAATTGAGCTCGTCACCGAGACCAGATCTGGCAATCAACTCATCACCCATATTGGTGGGGATCGTTACCAGTAGATCGTAGTCGATGGTGGATTCATCCCAGGAAACCAATTTATTGTTCTCCCAATCAATGCTTCCTGTGTTGAAGTCATGGGTCAGGGTGATGTTCTTTTTGTTGAGAAAATCCCCGAATACCTGTGATGCCTTGGGCTTGGTAAAAGCGCCAGGAAGGGGTGTCACAAACTCAAGCTCCACTTTATCGCGGATGCCCTGCTCGGTGAACCACCAATCGGCCAGGAAAACAAACTCCAGGGGGGCAACTGGACACTTGATGGGCATTTCAACTATATTGAGCACCATTTTTCCGCCCTCCCAATACTTGAGAAACTGCTGCAGGGCAGATGCACCTTCCACCGTATAGAAATCAAAGATGTTTTTATGCCAGCCACCCTCCTGCATGCCTTCGGTTTCAGCAGGGTTAATTTTAGATCCTGTCGCTATGATCAGGACATCATACGAAAGAATCTTGCCACCATGAAGAATGACCTGGTTCTTTTCAGCTTCAATCAGATCAATCTTTGAGAAAACCACATTCACACCGGGAGGGAAAAAATCACGTTTGGGCTTAATCACATCCCGTTTACTATAGATACCAAAGGGGATAAAGAGAAAACCAGGTTGGTAATAATGTGTTTCGTACTGATCGACGATGGTGATATCCCATACTTCCGTATCAAGGGCAGATTCCATTTTGTTAAGCATCATTGTACCGGCGGTTCCAGCACCTAGAATCAGAAGTTTTTTCATGTGAATCACTCCATTTTTTTGTTTGAACAGCATCTTAGTGCATGAAAATCAACGTGAGTGTCACTGGCACAAACACAGATACTTTATACTCAAAATTGTCAGCACTATTCGATACTAATAACATTAACAAATGTTATACCAAACAATTGCATAAAGCAAAGGTAATTTTTTTATAGCCTGACTCCACCAGACCAGGTGACCCAATACAGAATCATTCAGTGAATAGCTTTCTTATCCTCCGGCTTTCTGCAGAGAATTCGCCACCAAACTAAGTCCTGCATCTAACTCACTAACTCCCTAACTCATGAACTCAAAACTCAAATGGTATAGTGTTTGAGACATTCAAGGGGTTGCTTGCATGGGCTGACCCCTTTTTTTTACCAGGTCTAATCATGCGGAATGTTGAGTAAAGCTTGAAATAGATTCAATCTGAGTAACACGCCCAGGGACAAACCCAGCTGATACGAGGAGCTAAAAAGAGGGTGAACACGATGTCAAAGTGGAAAAATATCAATCAGGACAGGAAATATATTCCCATCCTGCTTATGCTTTCAATTTTCTTAGGATGCCAGGAAGCCCCTCCAAATAACGCGCCTGAAATTTCTGAGTTGATCATACATCCATCACAACCCAAGGCGGGACAAATCGTCCTGTTTACCGGGATTGCCGAAGATATTGACGTTGATCCGTTGACCTACAAATGGATGGCCAGCGGAGGAACCTTTCTTGATAGCCTGGGTGCCAACCCTATCCAGTGGCAATCACCTTCAGAGTCTGATTCAGTTATGGTATATCTTCAAGTTTCAGATGGGGAAACTACAGTCACTGAAGCAGTAAGCTTTTTTCTTGAGAATGGTGTCGGTGTCGTGGCGGGTCATGTAAGCGATATGAATACAGAATATCATTTGTCTGATGTGGTTGTGAATATCAATGGAGTTGAAGTAGTTACAGGCTCAGACGGATATTTCAGGTTTGACGATGTAATTGCTGGAGAAAACATTCCCATTAGCGCCATCGCTACCAACTATGTGACGTATGCAAGTTTTATTGATGTGGGAGTGGAAGAAAATATAGTTGATATCTCTATGACCCTTCTAACTGAAGTTGGGCGTGTTGCCGGATATGTCACCGATGTTTCCAGTGGCTTGAAACTGGCCGGGGTGGTAGTCCAAACCGGCAATATCTCAGATACCACTGGGACTGAGGGCTATTATGAATTGTATAATGTCCCGAATAGCGAAAATGTACCGGTTCGGGCTTCACTGGATGGCTACAATATTCATTCAAGTTTGATAAATGTGACTGCTGGGTATAATACCAATGACATTGCACTTGAACCCAATATTGCCACCATCTCTGGCCGCGTAACTTCAATAGAGGATGATGTGCTGTTGGAAGGAGTTGTGGTAACGGTAAACCAGTATGAGGGTATTACCAACTCAGCCGGATTTTATGAAATAGTTGACATTCCTGTTACATCAAATGCATCAGTTTCGGCGTCTCTGGAAGGGTACATTACTTCCTATTCTATCATCGATATCGCAGGAGGTGCCAATCACCTGGACCTGGAACTGGATGATAATCCTGGATCACTCACGGGGTGGGTGCGAAGCGCTCTGGATGGATCCGTTCTGGGTAATACATCGGTTCAGATCGGTCAAAACTTTTTTACTACAGATATAACCGGAGCCTATGCAGCCACAGGACTGGAAACGGGAACCACACTTGTTACTTGCACAGTGCAAGGCTTTGACACCTATACTGAATTGGTTGAGATAAATGAAGGTGCCAACACCCTGGATATAGAATTGGATCCAAACATCGGGACCGTGACGGGTTTTATTCGTGACTCGGTCGCAGTTAGTTCACTGGTTGGGAAGCTAATCCAGCTGGGCAACCAAACCACGTTGAGTCAAACCGATGGATCCTTTGCTTTCAGCAACATTCCTCTGGGGCAACATTTACTGTCAGTGACCCTGGAAAATTATGAGGACTATTCGTTAGTTCTTGATGTGTTGGCGGGTGATAATGTTCAGAACATTATTATGGTGCCCACCACTGGCAAAGTGCTGGGTATTGTTCGAAATTCGTCCACAGGAGCCGTTGTGGAAGGTGCTGAAGTCAGCGCTGATAATTCAAGTGCTCTAACTGATGAAGCTGGATATTTTGAGTTGCCTGCTGTTACCAGGGGATCCATTCATATCAGTTGTATGGCAGAATTTTTTATAGACTCGGAGGAAGCCATTACGGTGGAGTTCGGGGATAACATCCATGACATATCTCTACAGCCAAGTGCCGGTGACATTGTAGGGTTGGTCGTTGATGCTGCTGAGAATACACCTCTGGATGGGGTACTGGTAACTGTAGGAGCCATGGCAGAAACTACAGATTCAACTGGAACCTATACCTTTGCCAATCTCGAACTTGGTTCTACTCAGGTAGAAGTCAGTGTTGATGGTTATGTTGGTCAATCTCAGTTGGTTGATGTTCAAGCTGGTGAGAATACGGCCAATTTCAGTCTGGTTGCTGATCATGGATCCTTGATTGGATATATCACCAGTGATGCTGATAGCTCACCCCTCAGTGGCGTGTTGGTGACCGCTGGCAGCATGTCTGACACCACAGGTGCAGATGGCTTATACAATATTACCACGCTGGAACTGGGTTCAATTCAGGTGCACACGAGTGCCATCGGTTTTGTGGGACAAACTCAGCTTGTTGAAATTCAAGTGGGTGAGAATGCTGCCAATTTCAGTCTGGTCACTGATAATGGATCTTTGATGGGATATGTAACCGACTCAGATGATATGACTCCTCTGGATTCCGCCCGGGTAATTCTGGGGACGGATACTGTCATGACAGACATAGATGGCTATTATTTGTTTGAGAGTGCCATTATAGGCGAAAGCCTGGTCTTGAAAACCATTCGTGATGACTATTATGTTTTTTCGGATTGGATTGTGTTGGAAGCTGGTGAAAACACCCGCAATATCACTCTGAATTCAAACATTGGAAGCCTCATGGGCTACATAACAGATTCCAGCACGGGTGCTGGTCTCGACTCAGCTCAGGTCATACTGGATACTGATACTGTCCGGACAGATAACAGCGGTTACTATGAAATTTCAGGTGCTGTCACAGGGCAAAATCTGGTGCTCAATGTTTTAATGGCAGATTATGAGGGGTATTCAGATTGGATTGAATTAGATGCCGGTGAAAATGTGATGGACATTGCCTTGGTGGCAGATCCAGCCACCTTGATGGGTTTTGTGCGAGATGCAGTTTCAGAAGCTTTGCTGGATTCGGTTCAGATTATTTTCAACACTGACACGCTCATGACCGAGGCAAATGGCTACTATGAATTTGACCCGGTTCTTGCCGGTACCGCAGATTCATTGCAGGTATCTCGACAGGGGTATACAAATCAGAGTCAATGGCTGGTGTTGAACCCAGGTGCTAACACTGTAAATTTTAGTCTTAGCGAAATGGATTGATCTGACTTATCCGGACCACCGATATAGAACTTTAAATTAATGATCTACCTATTCACAAGGGTATTTCAATCAACCTGAATCAAGGTGATTGTGCCATGGTCCTAAATGATTCAATAGCTGTTGAAAAAGCAAATGTGCTTTCAGATCTTGGGCGATCAAAAGTCTATTCTGATAGAGCAACAGCCAGCTCAATGGGAGAAGAAGCGCTTTTGCTGGCCACAGAAGGTGCTGATGAACGGGCTCAATCTCTGGCGTTCAATCTGCTTAGCGATTGTAGATTTGCTGATGGGCTCCACAAAGATGCGCTTGAATTGGCCTCAAAAGCCCTGAAGATTCAGGAAATTCTGGATGAACCAAAGATTCTGGTTCGCTCCCTGACCCAGATGGCTAACAATAATCTTCGGATCAGTGAATATGAAACTTCCATTGAATACTATTCACGGGCTCTGGAAATTCATGAAGTATTGGACAATCAGGTCGGAATAGCCCTCATACATGGGAATATGTCACTGGTACATAAACAACTGGGAAATTATGCTCAAAGTTTGGCTGAGGGTGACAAAGCAATAAAAATGTACAAGGAAATGGGAAACCAGGAGGGTGAAGCACGAAGCCTGGGCAATAAAGGTACAGTATTATTTGATCAGGGTTATCATGTTGAGAGTGTCAAAATTCATCTGCAAGCCTTAAAAATTAGAGAATCTCTAAATGATGTGGAAGGGATAGCACAATCCCTTGGTTGTGTAGGAATCTCTTTGAAAGAGATGGGGAAAGTTGATGATGCCCTTGAATACCTGAATCAGGCATTGGAAATTAGCCAGAAGATTGGCGATAGTTACTACATCACTCACTATCTCTCTGATATTGCTGGAATCTACAGTGAACAGAGTAAGTTTGAAAAAAGTCTGGAGTATAGTCTCCAGGCACTGGAACAATCTCGCAAGGGTGGTGTCCGGACAAATGAAGTCTACACCCTCACGCGTATCGACAATATCTACAAAAACATGGGGAATCTCGATGAAAGCTCCCAGTTCTTGTTTCAGGCCAAAGATGTTGCCACTGAATCGGGAGAGAAATCCTACTTCACCGGCATATATAATAGTTTGGCAGCCAATTATCTGGAGCAGGGAAAGTTTGATCAGGCCAAATCTGCCGGATTAAAAAGTCTGCAGTATGCCTCTAAGACTGACCCGGTTTCTGATGTATCCTCAGTTCATCAAACATTGTACAATATTCACAAGGCCAGACAGGATTGGAAACTGGCACTTTCCCATCTCGAAAGCGCTACCGAGCTAAAGGAAAAGTATCTAGAGGAACAGAGAGAGGACAGAATCACCAAGCTTCAATCTCGCTATGAGACTGAAAAGGCCAAGCGTGAAGCAGAACTGTATAAGCTTAAAAATGTCAAGCTGGTGAAGAAGAACAAGAAAATCAAGGAACAGCAAAAAGCACTCACCAGGTCTGAACACAACTATAAAATTCTTGCAGAAAAATTTTCAGAATCAAGCGGAATGAAAGAATTGCTTCTGGACATCGTGACACATGATCTGAGAAACCCTGCTGGCGTCATCTATGGCATGGGGCAGATGCTACAGGAAACACTGCCTGCCGATGAAATGCTGGATGTGATTGTGTCCAGCAGTGAAAAGTTGCTTAACGTTCTGGATCATGCAAAAAATCTCAGTATGGTATCTTCAGATGAAGATATCGGGATGGATCCGCTGCATTTAAAAACAATTGTTCAGGGAGTCCTCTCTGATTTTTCCAGTCAATTGAATTTGCATCAAATGACCGCTGAGATGGATATCTCCGAAGGCTTGAATGTGATCGCAAATCCGCTGATCCGGGAAGTGTTTGAAAATTTTTTCAGCAATGCTATCAAATATGCCAGCCAGGGCAAGCAGATCAATATTGATGCTCGCGTTGAGGGAGATCAGGTTGTGGTGTCTGTTAAGGACCGAGGAGACACCATTGTTGAGGAGGAGAGAGAATCCATTTTTCTGCGTACTGCTCAGCTCAACAAAGGTAAAAGCAAAGGGCGTGGTCTGGGGCTTGCCATCGTGCGTAAAATTGTGAATGTCCATAAGGGGGAATGTTGGGTTGAGCCAAATCTACCTTCTGGAAATTCGTTCTGTGTGAAGCTGAAACTGGCAAATGATGACCTGACTAAATAGCTAATCCTTAACTGCTTTATCTCAGCTTGGAGTTGTTTCTCCTCTCAAAAGCAACCATGCTGAAACATACGCTAGTATACCTACTATAAGTCCAATTGAATAGCCATAGCTGATCACGATCAGTATGGTGATGGTTGAGCCCAGTACCGATGCTGCACCATTGACCGCAAAACCCCAGTCCACCAGGGGACCAATGTGGCGTACTCCTTTTGGAAATGGCATTCCCATAAAGAATCCCAGTGGTGCCACTATGATGATGGTGGCCAGAATGCGTATGGTTTGCCCAAAGTCACCAAATAACAGCACGATATATTTGAACAGCACAATATCCAGAAAGAGCCAGGCAATGATCCCCACAAAGACCAGTTTTGAATCAAAGGCTGAAGAATAATGACTGCCAATCCCCGAAGCTACCAGCAGGGTCATCAGTATGGTAGCTACGCTGTAAACGGAAGGGCCTACCAGTAATGTATACTGCTGCATGAGTATTAATTCAACTGACATAAAGGCGAAACCAATGGCAGCGAAGTACAGATAATGCTGCAGCGAGAGTCGTGGTCCCTTTTTCAAATAAGGGATGAGGGTAAGGGGCAAAATCAGGAGTAAGACCACAATCACAATGATTCCTACGATTAATTTGGTCAGGGGGAATCCTCGAAACTCATAGGGCAGTAACCGTGCTTCCTTATCAAAAGTGAGATTCTTCCACAGACCCATCTGTGCGGCAAACGGCCGATTGTCACTATTGGGTGAAATGTCGATAGCAATAGAGTCTACAACGGTTTTCCAGCCCTGCTCAACAATGCGCTGATAGAGGTTGTCCTCGAGTGAATCAACTGCAGGGTATACCAGGTGGATATCGGAAAAGTTTGATGGGGTAATGTCGCGTAGCGCAATCTGTAAAAATTCAGGCTCCAGGGGTTGCTTGGCGAGCAGTACCACCTTGCGGCGCATACTGGGCAGATTGTACACAGCGAAATGGGACCGAGGATTTTCGATCTTCAGAATCTCCAGTGCTTCAATGACCTCACTAACCAGTCGGGGCATGTAAAACTGGTGCTCCATCATGAGAAATCCTGAATCCGAAAGCGCTGTCCAATAGTCCTGAAAGGCTTCAGTTGTGAATAGATAATTTTCAGCCAACGCAAAGGACCCAGATGCCAGGGCTGCGAAGGTGTTGGAGCTCAGTGAATAGATCACGTCAAAGCGAGACTCGTGGCGACGGATAAAAGCCCTGGCGTCTTCTGAGATCACTTTGACACGCGGGTCATCATATAAGTGGCTGGTATATAGAGGGAGTGTACTCAATTCAGTATCAAGAGAATCTGTGTAGGATTTCAGGTAGCCATCTGGATCACCAGAAATGAGCATTTTGTTAAACCAGGGGTTGACTTCCACAGCATGCACTTCAGTGGCGCCTTCAGCCAGGGCCTGGATCACATCTGCACCCCCACCAGAACCCAATGAAAGAAATCGACAGTTGTCGAATTGTCGAATGAGATCCCCGGCAGGTATGCCCCAGAGATCTTCTGAGCCACTGTCTGGCAGAGAAAAATCTCCATCAAAATTATAGACCGGTGTATTGGCTGCATTATCGATAACCATACCCCGCGCTTCATCACCAGGATAGGCAAACATCTTTATCTGAGCCATTGCATCCCAATGTTCGTAGATAACAGGGAATCGTTCAGGTTTTGATGACTTTAATAAGGTTCTGGCATTGAAGCTGGCGAATAGTGCCACCACAACCAGGACCGCCGGGATGAACATTAATGATTTTTTACTGTTCAGTAGAGCCGCCAGAAATATGGGAATGCTTATCAGGAAAGTAGCTACGGGAGTACTGAAGATATTCATGACCAATAGAGCACCTACAACCCCCAGTCCTGCGCCCAGTAAATCAGCCATATAAAGATTAGCAATATTATTGTGGAAACGCTTAAATATTGCTGCAAGTGCGATTCCGCAGAAATAGAAACTGGCGCTGAGGATGAAAATCACCAGGACTAGTTTACCCAGCATGGAAAAACTTCCAGGAAGATTTGAAAAACTCATCCCGAGACGGTAAACAAGGGGTGGACCCACCAGGGTCATGATTCCCCCCAGTAGGAAGCTGGTGAATATCCCTGTGCTGGATTCTGTTTTTGGGAATAAGCGTAGTGTCAGCGATCCCAGTCCCAGACCTAAAATGGCCAGTGACAGTACCAGAAAGGCAAAGGTGTAAAAGAATTCCGCAGCCAGAATACGGGTCCAGATTAGTTCCAGTGACAGTAGTGAAAATGATAACAGTGCAACCGTGAAGTTTTGTTTTCGATTCATGTTCCCCTCAGAAATGCAGTTTAATCTTGTCTCAATATTCAGTATCTACTCAGGAAATGGCGGCGATTGTTCCAGTAGTTGAATGTGGTTGTCAATATAGATTTCAAAGAAGCGAGGCAATCCATGAATCGATGAATGGCTGCTCTTAGCGTTCAAAGGTAGGCACGTCAGACTCAATTGAGAAAGGCGGCGCAATGATTAATGGGTAGTAGTTACATGCTATGGGAACTGAACACATTTGTCCCACCATACCTCTGTTTCACACTGCAGGATGATTTTGTCAATCGTGCATCTGGCAGGGGCAATGGCAGTGGATATTTCACTACCTTTAAAACGCACTTCCAGTTCTACCCAGAGTAATTCGATATCCGGTTCTGCCATGTTTGCCACTGCCGCACCAGCAGCAAATGCGAAGGCAAAATCCCGGGCTGTCTGGCTACGGCGTGAGATGATTTTGATGCGGATGGTGCGTCCCAATCCAGGGTGTTCAATCAAATCGACGCAAACCAGATCAGGGCCAACACGATTAAGCCTGAAATACTGTTCGATAGAGTGGGGAATTTTTATATCGGGAATTTGGGCTTGAAGCGCCAGCGGTAAAAATAGAAGCCAAAGGAATTTGAACCTGGAATCCGTTTGAAATGCCCCCATTTCTTCATTTGTGACTGAACGATAAGAATCTAGCCCTGGATACTATTGCATCTGAAAACAGTCATTCCACCAGTCATCATAATCTACGTTTTTCAGGATGATGGCATCAATACTACAGTCTGCTGGCGCCATAGCATAGGTGGTTTCAGAACCTTTATAAGTGATATTCATTTCTACTATCAAGGTTTCGATGGGTATTTCTGCACGATTAGCAATGGCTGCCGCGGTGGCAAAAGCAAACCCGAGATCTGCAGTGCGACTGTTGCGGTTTGCTAAAATTTTTAATCTTAGTACCCTCCCATGCTTGAAATTGTTTGAAACATCAGCTGAGATCAATGTGGGGCCTATTCTGTACCGGTTAAAATATTTTTCAATCGAAGCGGGAATTTGGGGGTCCGCGATTTGGGCCATGGTAATGGTGGAAACCATCAGACCAAGAATCAGGGTAATGCATTTATTCATGACGAGTTCCCTCAGTTCTATAAAGACCAAGTTACATAAAAGTGGATTAGTTTACATCAGAGGGGGTCACATATCCAAATCAAATATTATGGACACTATCAGTGTGTGATTTAAATCCTTTAACTGATGGAAATGGAACAGGAGTAGATCATCCCAACTGTGAGAACACCTTTCGGCTGACCCGGACTGGATTCCAAAGACGATGTCTCCATCAATGAGGTGCTCAACTTTCTGGCTGGTTTGCTTCTTAACTACATGCTTGGAATGGAGCAATTGTGTACTCCTTTTTAAGCCATCGGGTTGATTGAAAGTGGCTAGTCTACCAGACCCACGCGTTTCTTAAACGTTTGTTTCAAAGCTATATACATCGATAAAAAGTGTGGCACGTCTTAATTGATTCCATTGCATATTTGCACTATTTACTCGCTCTCATTTACAATGATGACCAAAATTTCAGGGGAGCCTTCTCTTACTGGACCTGGCAGTCTATTCATTCTGATTGGAGTCAGCCCTTTGCAACCTGCTTTTCTCTGCGTATGTTGATTACGCCTAAGCAGAAAACACACAAAAGTATTTATTGAAGAGGGGAAACCATGAAACAGCTATTCGTCTTGCTATGTCTAATTTCATCCATAATTGCTACTGATATCACTATCAAATCTGATGGTACTGGTGCCGATGGGAACGGTGTATCCATACAGAATTCCGCAGACACAGAACTTATGATTATCCAGGGGGATGGGGATGCCAGTATAGATGGGACCACCCTATACATCGACGCTACTAACAATAAAGTCGGTCTGGGTACAGCGAGTCCTACGACTCAACTGCATGTAACGGGGACTGAAGGATTACTAGTCCAGGGGACCTACGATTCTGGGACTGCACTAAACTTGGGTGCTGGAACTCGCATGCACTTTTATCCCAGGCGGGCAGCCTTCATGGTTGGATATGTGAGTGACACGCGGTGGAATGACACATCAGTCGGTCTGTACTCATTCGCAGCGGGGTATAACAGCAAGGCCGGGGATTACTCTGTGGCCATGGGCGATAACGCAGATGCCACAGGTGTGCGTTCTGTGGCCCTGGGTGATGGCACAACCGCAGATTCAGAATCCTGTGTTGCCCTGGGAGCCTTTAGCACTGCCAGCGCATTCAATTCCATTGCAATCGGGAATGGTGCCACAGCCAGCGGGGAAAACTCTATGGCAATGGGTTACAACACCACTGCAAGTGGTGATTATGCCACAGTCATGGGTGGGAACAACACTCAGGCTACTGGAACTTATGCCACAGCAATGGGAGAGACCACCACCGCCAGTGGAGCCTGGTCCACAACCATGGGGTGGAGTACGACTGCAAAAAGCGGATTTGAGACTGCCATAGGGGTCTGGAATACAGATTATACCCCAACCGAAACAGGTGCTTATGACAGTACCGACAGATTGTTCGTGGTCGGGAACGGCGAAAGTTCGGTATCCAGAAGTGATGCCCTTCTCCTTTTAAAGAACGGAAATGCAACCCTTGCTGGAACACTGACTCAAAACTCGGATCGAAGACTAAAAGAACGGATCCGACCCATTGAATCGGCACTGGAAAAGGTTCTGAAGCTGGATGGAAAATACTATTACTGGAACCATGAAAAACCTCATGATACTGAAAATGAACAAATCGGGCTAATTGCACAGGACGTCCAGGAGGTCTTACCCCAGCTCGTAACAAGTGATCAGACTGCAGAAGCATATCTATCTGTAAATTACCAGGGACTTGTACCTGTCCTCATCAATGCCATTCAAGAGCAGCAGGATCAAATTGATGGGCTGAAGGTACAAAATGAGATGCTGTTGAGGCTCTTAGCGGAAAATGATCTGCATGAGGCCAAGCCAGGCTTTTTCAAACGATTGTTTGCCCGGTTTCCCCAAACGAAAAATGCCCCAAATCTTACATTGGTAACACCATGACATTCTGGATCCTGATTCTGATATACATGCTTACAGGGGTGGTTCAGGCTGGTTCGGTGATTTCTATTCCTGCTTCATCGAGCATTACCATTCCTGGTGGTGGCTATTTATGTGCAGGTGCCATCAATGTTGCTGCAGGCGGTACCCTTACTGCTTCACATACATCAGATGTCTGTGTAACACCGACCGGTGAAGGGGATGTCAGTTTACCTGTTCAATTAACATACTTTCGTGCGCAGACAGATTTGAGTGGTTCAGGGATCAGACTGACATGGGAGACAGAGTCGGAGACCGAGAACCTTGGTTTTATAATTGAACGACGTCACTCTCAAAATGACTCCTGGTCTGAAATCGCTAATTTTGGCATGTATTCTGAGCTTGAAGGTCAGGGGAATAGTACCAAAAAGCACTTTTATGCCTTTGTGGATAAGTCAGTGCAAAGTGAGCAATTCTACGATTACCGCCTGGGTGACGTGAGCTATGCCGGTGAGGTGAGTTATCACCTCCAGCCCGTAGTTGGTGTCTGGATGGGAAAGCTTATCCCGAACAAGTACTTCCTGTCACAAAACTATCCGAATCCTTTCAACCCGAGCACCACAGTTACCTATGGTTTACCGGTGGATGCTGATGTAAAAATCGTGGTTTATGATGCCTTGGGCCACGAGGTCGCCATGCTTATAAATGCAGCACAAGCTGCCGGAAATTACGATCTTACCTGGCAGGGCACGACCAATGAAGGTTGCCCCATCACGAGCGGTATCTACCTCGCGCGTATTGAAACTGAAACCTTTACCAGGGTCATCAAGATGGTATACTTGCGATAAACATATCACCTCACCAATCCTTTATAATCAAAAGACTCGAATTCGGGGTTTTTAATATTTGTGATCGCAAGAGATAGATTTGTTTTTAGAGCTTTTTAATGATTATGTTAGGCGTGTGGTGTCGTCAAGGTGATTGAGAAGGAGAAGTGATATGCAAGCTTTAGTCTGGGAAGAGCGATTTAGTGTTGGGATTAGACAATTTGATCAGCACCACAAAATTTTGTTTGAGATGATAAACTCTCTCATTTTTGCCAAGGAAGATAATAGTGATCCAGATGTAATAAAACACACACTGGAGCAACTACGTAGCTATACGCTGTTCCACTTTGTCGCAGAAGAAGCCATGATGAAGTATTTTGGTTTTGAGGGTCTGGATGAGCATATCGCTGAGCATGAGGTCTTACTGCAGCACGTTGTGGAATATCAGGAAAGAGTTGCTGCTGAAGATGGAGTTACTCTGGATGAAATTCTAGATTTTCTGGCAGGCTGGTTGCTTGATCATACGCTGGGGTTGGATCAGCTCTACGGACCTTTTCTCAGTCGTCGAACCGAATAACCCATAGCGGACCCACACTTAAAAGATGATAAAATCTCATTCGCTCTCATCATCTTCAAAAATGGCTTCGATAGCTAGGCTAAAGAGTCTGGAAACTTTGAATGCTAGGGGTAGACTAGGGTCGAATTTCCCGGTCTCAATGGCATTAATCGTCTGACGAGAGACCTCAAGAGCATCGGCCAACTGGGCCTGTGTCCAGTCACGCTCAGCTCGCAGCACTTTTAATCGGTTTTTCATTGATACCTTCTATTCCCAGTAAAAAGTCCTATAGCGTAACTAAGAGACATTACGATAACCAGGTGTGAAATCTCTGGTTGAAAGCCAATAAGATGGACATCCTCAAGCAATTCATAGCTGAGGCCGGCTACGATGCCCACACCTAAAGCCAAAGCGGTTGCCTCAAGTTGTATCTTTTGTTGCAAACCATCCATGTCTCTCAGATTTTGTTTATTGGCTAGAATCCATCCAGCACCCATGGCCAGATTCACGATGAGAGCCAACACACTGATGTAGTGGTTGTAATCCCAGATAAACTTCGGTCCAAATGCTGCTATAGCCAGGGTTCCCACCCAGGCTGCTGTCCAGTAACCCAGACGAATGGAGTTTTTTTTCAGGCGATCGTTCCAGTTGCCTGGTCCTGCGGTTGGTGTATTCATAGGTATGGTTCCTTTGTCATTATGTTAAGTGTCCTTGACTAAAAATAGGGGAGATTTTTGGGAAGTCAAGGACGCTTTACAAAAAGATTGGCGTGCTTGATATTGAAAGTTTATTCAACCTTCGTGACGAAGCAGCATTATTGATTACCATCTCTATGGTGCAATCATTAGTTTTCTATCCATGAAGATGCTAAAAAGACTCATCCTATTTATTGTAGCTCTCCTGGGGTATGTCATTTTGCGAGAGATGCTCAACTTCTATGTGCTGGCCTATACTGCCAATCCCTATCTTGGGTATTTTGTTCTGGCCCTTCTCATTACCATCCTGGTCTATTTTGTAGCCATTCCGCTCTATCGTATTAGCCGACTCAGTGGTGATCCTGGTCCTGTTCGCAAGAAGCGCAAGGAAAATGACCTGATTGAGATGCGGCTTCAGCGGGCATCCGGCAACAAATATCTTAAAAACATCGATTTTATGGTTCCGCAATCCGGTACAGCCATAGAACGTTACAAAATGACTACGGATGTACTTTCAGAGCGTTGTGATGAAATTAGGCGCAAATATATCGTTCACCTCTTTTACAGCAGTGCTGTCTCCCAATATGGATTTATTGATGCCATCCTCATTTTTTCAGCCAATGTGAACCTGGTAAAAGAAATATTTACCCTGTATACAGGTCGGGCTACGGGAAGAGATCTCTGGCAGATCATGAAACAGATTTACTACTCCATTGCCATCGGTGGATCAGAGGGGGTTGAGTTTGCGGTGGAAGAGCTGATTTCTAAACTGGGGTCTGACTCATTGAGAAGCATCCCCTTCTTTGATAAGGTGATGGTGTCGGTTGCCGGTGGTTTCACCAACGCAGTGTTGCTCTCCAGGATCTCACTCATCACTGAAAATTATTGTCGTATGACTTATATAGAATCTACTCAGGATCTATCCCCAGAGCCAAAAGCCATCCTGTCTTCAACCCGCGCCATTGTTGACGAGCCCATCAAGCATATCAAGCAACAACTCAATGATATCGCCAAACAGAAGGCCATCGATTTCTCCAGATATGCCATCAACCCCACGCGTACAGTGATTGAAAAAGCCCTGGATAAATTCACACCCAACACGGATGAGGACAAAGTTCAGAAGCAAAATGTCCTACGCAGTATCGCGGTGGGTATCAACCCTCTGAAGTATTTCAGCCGAAGAAAGGCGCGTAAAGCTAAAAAGTAGCCCCACTACCCGTCTTTGCGAGGCAGCGCCGAAGCAATCCCTTTTTCGAAGCCCAGGTAAGGAGATCGCCACGTCCCTTTGGACTCACGAAGACGTGGTCCAAACTGGTCATGGAGTTGTTATCCTATCCTTAGATTCGCGAAGACAGCTTTCAAGTAGCTTTTAATACTTTCTGGCAGACATCGTACAAATTTAGGTTAGATTGTAAACTCTTGGGCAAGTAACTGAAATGAGTGTGGGGAAGACTATAATCAGACAAAAATCAGCCATAAATCGCTTCAATAAGCGCGATTATTATTGCGTGCAGACGATTAATGACTATAATAGTCACGTTAGTATGAGTTACTTATTTTTTATCCCCCCAAAACTACATTTCACAATCCAATATTTATTTGAGGTAAATCGTGGCAAGCGTAAACATTAATCATGACACCGATCCCCAGGAAACCAGTGAATGGCTGGATTCCCTTGCAGCAGTATTTGAAGAAGAAGGTGTTAATCGAGCTCACTTTCTGGTAAATGAACTTATAGACTATGCACGTCGGCATGGTGTCCGACTACCCTACAGTCCAAACACGTCCTATCTGAACACCATCCCCGTTTCTCAGCAACCACAATTCCCAGGCGACCGTGATATTGAACGTCGCATTAAATCCATTGTTCGTTGGAACGCCATGGCCATGGTTGTCCGTGGCAACAAAATGAGTGACGGAATTGGTGGCCACATCTCAACTTTTGCCTCTTCAGCCACTTTACTGGAGATTGGCTTTAATCATTTCTTTAGATCGGCAAGTGATGAATTTGGTGGTGACCTGGTCTACTTCCAGGGACATGGATCTCCAGGCATCTATGCCCGCGCCTTTTTGGAAGGCCGTCTTGGTGAACAGGATCTGGTAAATTTTCGTCGTGAGCTGGCCCCCGAAGGTGGTCTTTCCTCTTACCCACACCCCTGGTTGATGCCCAACTTCTGGCAATTCCCAACTGTATCCATGGGGCTTGGACCATTACAGGCCATTTATCAGGCTCGTTTTATGCGTTACATGGAAAACCGTGAACTCATCCCCCGAAGTGATCGAAAAATCTGGGCATTCCTGGGTGACGGGGAAATGGATGAGCCGGAATCACTGGGTGCAATCACCCTGGCCTCAAGAGAAAAACTCGACAATTTGATTTTTGTGGTGAATTGCAACATGCAGCGCCTGGATGGACCTGTTCGTGGAAATGGAAAAATCGTACAAGAGCTGGAAGGTGCTTTCCGAGGTGCTGGTTGGAATGTCATTAAAGTAATCTGGGGCTCTGAATGGGATGCCCTCCTGGCCAAGGACAAAGATGGCATCCTGGCTAAACGCATGGAAGAAGTCGTTGATGGGGATATCCTGAAATATATCGTTGAAGGTGGTGCCCACATTCGTGAACACTTTTTTGGTGCTTATCCTGAGCTTCTGGAAATGGTTAATCATCTCAGCGATGAAGATCTGGAAAAATTAAAACGTGGTGGACATGACCCAGCCAAGGTTTATGCCGCCTACGCAGAGGCAACTAAGCATCCTGATCAACCTACAGTCATTCTTACCAGTACGGTAAAGGGCTATGGAATGGGTGAGGCTGGTGAAGGTAAGAATATCACCCACGGTCAGAAAAAGCTGAATGACGAGGAATTGAAAGCGTTCCGTAGCCGGTTTGGGATTCCTATTTCAGATGACGAAGTGACCAAAGCTCCCTTTTATCGTCCCGATGAAAATTCTGCAGAAGTGAAATATTTAAAGGCACATCGTGAAGCACTGGGAGGAAGTTTTCCTGCCAGGCGAACAAAAGCAGATCCACTTAAAACCCCTGAATTGTCAGCTTTCTCAGCTGCCCTGGAGGGAACCGGTGATCGTGCTCAGTCAACTACCATGGCCTTTGTGCGTATCCTCTCCATGCTCACCAAAGACAAAACCATGGGTAAGCGGGTTGTCCCCATCGTTCCTGATGAAGCCCGTACCTTTGGGATGGAAGCTCTATTCAGAAGCCTCGGTATCTATTCCAGCGTTGGTCAGCTCTATGATCCGGTGGACTCAGATCAGTACCTGTATTACCGTGAAGACATCAAGGGCCAGATTCTGGAAGAAGGTATCACCGAAGCTGGTTCTGCCAGTTCCTGGGTTTCCGCCGCTACTTCCTACAGTACCCACGGTGTGAACATGATGCCTTTCTATATTTATTATTCAATGTTCGGTTTCCAGCGAGTTGGGGATCTATTCTGGCTGGCTGGAGACATTCGGGCTCGCGGTTTTCTGTTGGGAGCAACAGCAGGTCGTACCACACTCAATGGTGAGGGTCTGCAACATCAGGATGGTCATTCACTCCTGGCGGCTGCCACCATACCAAATTGCCGGGCCTACGATCCTGCATATTCATATGAAATTGCCGTCATCATTCAGCATGGAATGAAACGTATGATGCATGATCAGATTGATGAATTCTATTACATCACCCTGGAAAATGAGCCATACATTCATCCTGCCATGCCCAAGAATGCTGAAGAAGGTATCATCAAAGGTATGTATCAACTTTCCTCTACTGGAAAAGCCAAGGGCGAGATGCATGTCCAGCTCATGGGATCAGGTGCAATCCTTAGTGAAGTTTTGGCAGCGGCGGATATCCTGGAAAAGGAATGGAAAATCACTGCTGATATCTGGAGTGTAACGAGTTATTCAGAACTAAGGTTGGATGCACAAGATGCTCAACGATGGAATCGTCTGCATCCCACAGAAGAACGCCGTAAGGCTTTTGCCTGCCAGGCCTTAGATGGTTCAGTAGGTCCTGTGATTGCAGCCTCTGACTATATCAAACTGGTGGCTGAGCAGATATCTCTATTTATCGAGAAGCCTTTTGTCGCCCTGGGAACTGATGGTTTTGGTCGTAGCGAGTCACGTGAAAACTTACGGAAGTTCTTTGAGGTTGATCGTCACTCTATCGTCGTGGCTGCCTTGTTCCAGTTACAGAAAATGGGTGTCGTTAAAGCTGAATTGGTGGCCAAGGCCATTAAAAAGTATGACATCCCCACTGATACTGAGAACCCGGTTAAGCGTTGACATCATGGCGTGTTTTGAAGCAAGGGTGCTATATACCCCGACTAGCTCAGTATGACCCCGCGCAGTTTCATGGGCATGTCTTGCTGAGCCTGTCGAAGCATATGGATCAAGATTATCCTTCGAGAGCCTCAGGATGACCTGGAGAGAGATTTTGTGAATGAATTAGGCATAGTGTCCAAAATGATTGAAAAGAGAAATTGATATGTTGAAAGAAATAATCATACCTGATCTTGGGGAAGGCATTGACACCGTTGAAGTAGGGGAGATCAATGTCAAACCAGGTGACCATATTGATGTAGGTGATATCCTTGTGCTTCTGGAAAGCGACAAAGCCTCCATGGAGATTGAAGCAGAATTTGCTGGAACCATAAAGGACATCCGTGTTACAACCGGCTCTGAAGTAAGCACCAATACCATTCTGGCCACAGTTGAAGCCGATGAAGAGGAAGCAGCCGAACCAGAGGCCACTGAACTTGAACCAGAAGCCAAGACCGAGCCGGAAGCAGCCCCTCAACCTCCGGTTGAAGAGGAATTGCCCAAAGCCCCCATTGAAGTGCCTGTGACCAAACGGAAAATTGTGGCCGCCAGTCCATCTGTGCGTCGATTTGCCCGAGAGCTAGGTGCTGATCTGAGTCAGGTGCCTGGAAGTGGTCCCAAGGGCCGTGTCTTAAAGGAAGATGTTCAGAATTATATCAAGGGTCGTCTCAGTGATGCTCCGGCTGGTGTCCCAGTTCGATCTGCACAACCTGAAATTGATTTCAGTCAATGGGGTGAGATCGAAAAGGTTCATCTGAGTAAAATTCGTCGTGCTACTGCTGTGAATCTGCAAAATGCCTGGCAAACTATCCCGCATGTGACCCAGCATGATGAAACCGATATTACTGATCTTGAAGCATTCCGACAGGTTTATAAGCATGCCGCTGCCAAGGAAGGAGGCAAACTTTCAATCCTGCCTTTCATCATGAAAGCCGTGGCCAACGCACTCCTGGAATTTCCAGACTTTAATAGTTCTCTGGATGCCCGAGGCGAAAATCTTATTCACAAAAAATATATCCATATTGGAATTGCAGTAGATACGCCAAACGGTCTCGTTGTGCCTGTTATCAAGGATGTGGACAAAAAGAACCTGGTTGAGCTGGCTGTGGAACTGGTTGACTTGAGCACCCGTACGCGTGAGCGTAAGATTAAACCAGCTGAACTTGTGGGAGCGACTTTTTCAATCTCCAGTTTGGGTGGTATCAGCGGAACAGGTTTTTCACCTATTGTTAATCCACCACAGGTAGCCATTATGGGGGTATCAAGATCCAAGATGATGCCCGAGTATGATGGCTCACAATTTATTCCACGGCTCATGCTGCCATTTTCGCTTTCCTATGACCATCGCGTGATTGATGGAGCAGCAGCAGCCAGATTTACAAAATTCATCGCTGAAGAATTGAAAGCGATCAAAAATCTATTTTAGTTTCAGGAGTTATATATGTCTCAAACACTACATGCTGATGTAGTTGTCCTCGGTGCTGGTCCTGGAGGATATGCTGCCGCATTCCGTGCAGCTGATCTGGGTAAAAGTGTGATTCTCATCGACAAGGGTCAAACCTTGGGTGGGGTCTGTTTAAATCGGGGATGTATCCCATCTAAGGCTTTGCTTCACCTGGCTCGTGTGAAATCTGAGAGTTCTGAAGTTGAGCAATTTGGCTTGACCTTTCAAGAGCCCCAGTGGGATCTGGAGAAAGTGAAGCAATGGAAAGACAAGCGCGTTGTTGGGCGATTGACCAAAGGTATCGCTGCCCTGGCTAAGGCTCGCAAAGTGCAGGTCCTGACTGGATCAGGTGTTTTTACCTCGTCTGGCAGTCTTGAGGTTACTCAGGCAGATGGTGTGGTTGAAGTTACCTACACTGATGTGATTATTGCCGTTGGATCACATCCCACGAAAATCCCCAGCTTCCCTGAAGACCCACGGATCATGAATTCTACGGGTGCCCTGGAATTGGATGGTGTGCCAGAAGAGTTGCTCATCATCGGTGGAGGATATATAGGTCTGGAAATGGGTACCATATACTCAGCTCTGGGTTCCAATATCACCGTAGTTGAATTCATGCCCAACCTGCTTCCTGGCGCTGATCCTGATGTGGTTAAACCACTTGAACAACGCTTGAAGAAGGATTTCAAATCCATCCGCACTGGAACCAAGGTTCAGGGTATTACCCCCCACGATGATCATCTTGAAGTGAGCATTGAAGGCAAGAAAAGTGTGGAGAAGTTAAAGGTGGACAAGGTCCTGGTTGCAGTCGGTCGCCGACCCAACACCCATGGTTCCGGATTTGAAAATATTGGTATTGATATTGATGAACGAGGTTTCATTAAGGTAGATGAACACCGTCAAACCAATATTCCACATGTCTACGCTATCGGCGATATCACCGGTGATCCCATGCTGGCACACAAGGCCACTTATGAAGGCAAGGTCGCGGCAGAATACATCTGCGGAGAGCCAGCCGCTTATGATGTGAAAGTTATTCCTGCCGTTATTTTTACTGATCCCGAAATTGCCTGGGCCGGTCTCACTGAGACACAGGCCAAGGAGCAGGGTGTGGAATATGACAAGGGTGTCTTTCCCTGGTCTGCCAGTGGTCGCGCTCTGGCCCTGGGGCGTACTGAAGGATTTTCCAAAGCTCTTTTTGATAAGGAAAGTGGCAAACTCATTGGAATGAGTATTGTGGGTACCAATGCTGGTGATCTCATTGCTGAGGCGGTTCTGGCCATGGAAATGGGTGCAGACGCCGAGGACATTTCCCTGATCATTCATCCCCATCCCAGTTTGTCCGAGTCTGTTGGTAACGCGGCTGAAATTGTAGCCGGCAGCATCACAGATTTATTCGCACCCAAGAACTGATAGTCCGTGGGGGATAAAACAAAAATACGGATTATTGATGTAGAGAGTTGGGATCGTAAGGAACAGTTCAATTTTTTCCTGGAGTATGATAACCCCTTTTTTGGACTCACTCAAAATATCGATGTAACGCGCTTACTGGAATATACCCGTTTGAAGGGGCATTCCTTTTTTGCTGCCTATCTATATATCTCACAGCTCATGGTTAATAAAATCCCGGAATTTCGATATCGTTTGAGCGATGGGAAACTCCTGGATTATCCAATTGTCTCTGCTGGTTCTACGATTCTGAAGAAGAACAATGTATTTACTTTTTGCTATTTCGAGTATATGGATTCCTTTCCCGCTTTCGAGGCACATGTGTTGGCGCAAATCGAGGCATGCAGTCATCCTGAATCAAAATTATTGGATCATGATCATGATCTGGCTCAGATTCACTACTCCGTGATACCCTGGGTCCATTTTACAGGACTGACACACCCCCGTAACTATGGTACTGATGATAGTATTCCGAAAATTGTTTTTGGAAAATATTCCATTCAAAATGGCGTGGCAAATTTGCCCGTTTCCGTTGAAGCGCATCATTCCCTTATGGACGGATTTCACATGGGACAGTATTTTGAAGGCTTTCAGAAATGTGCTAACTTTCCCGACCAATTTCTAGAGGGTTAGGGATGCAATATCAAATCATTAAGTATGGAACTGATGCATATACCGCATCATTGAATCTGAGGCATGAAACACTGAGAGTTCCCTTGGGGATGGATTTGTTTGATGGATCTTATGATGATCTCAGTAACGAAGCACGCTACTTTCATTTCGGCGCTTTCAGTGATGATGGAGAGTTGTTGGCCAGTGTGCTGGGTATTCCAACTTCCACCAAGGAAGTGCGTATCAAGCAGATGGTTGTTTCTAAAACATTACAAAATCAAGGTGTGGGCAAACGACTCTTTATGGCTTTTGAAGCTTTTTTGCTAAATCTGGGTTTCAAGGAATTTATTCTCCATGCTCGCATGACTGCCCATGGGTTCTATCTCAATATGGGGTATCAGATTTTGGGGGATAAGTTTCAAGAGGTTGGTCTTGATCACTACAAGATGCGGAAAACATTTTTCCCATCCAGTGATTAAGAAACCAGTGACACCAACCAAGCAGTTTCACCACAATCTAAAATGCTCTGAGTTGAGGAACTGCTGCAGATCCCCGGAAATCCTATCAACAAACTGAAGAAATTCAGTTTCATCCTGGCTAAGATAAAACGTCTCTATCCGTCCTTTCCAGAATTGAATGGCTTCAATGTCCTGGAACTGGAACCCGGTTCAAATCATGAATTGCTCAGGTTCTTACATGAATCCACTTCGATCAAGTCTGTTCAGGGAGTGGGATTGACCAGGTCCTCCTGGTGGAGCAGGCTATTCCTTTCTAAAGGGAGTGAGCACGTTTTGAATGCCCCAATTTTGCCTGCACTGCGAACTATGGAAACAGAGAGTATGGATCTTATCTATTCCCGTCATGTCTTGGAACAACACAGTATTGAAGCAAGAATTCTACTACAGCATCCAGGCTTCAAATCGGCCATTCGGAATAACCAGTTTGATGATCTGCCAGAATCATTCCCAGCATCCAGGCGCAATATTCAAGCTGTGTTCAAGGAGTGCCAGCGTATTTTGAAACCAAGTGGTGCAAGTATCGTTCAGGTTGCCAAAAAGAAATATGGGGTGCTTTCAGAAGCCACATTGCAGGCGTATGAACCCAGGGAATTACAAGTTGCTAATATTGGAAGGTACTCGGAACTGATCATGCTGGTGAAATAGTAGTCGTTTCCAGGTTATTTTCCCTTTCGCAGCGGAAAGAATCTAGATGGCCGGCCCCGCTTGGCACTGCGCCTTTTGGGTGAGACCGGGAAGGTTCCTTCGGAGACTTTCTTCACATCTTCAATGGAATAAAATGCTTTGGGGTTATACTGTTTCACATGGCCGATAATATTTTTCAGGTCTTTTCGTTCAATTATGCTGTAGAGGATTTTGACGGGTCCTTTTGCTCCTTCTGCATCAAATGATGTGATGCCAAATCCTTCTTCCCTGAAGAATGCCAGCAATTCATCCGCATTGCTTTGGGTAATGATTCTAAGTGCGACCTTCCCGATGTAAAGGTGGCGTTCAATAGCAATTCCCACATAGTTTCCGGCTGCAAAACCGGCTGCATAAAATACATAATAAAAGGGTGAGTCGAGATTTTTCATGATACTGGAAATCACAAGCATCCAGATAAACACCTCAAAGAAGCCCAGGAGGGCAGCCAGGGTTTGAACCCCGCGGGCCACAAAAAGTATGCGGATGGTACCAAGGCTGACATCCAGAATGCGAGCGAGGAAAATTAAAACGGGGAGAACCAGATAGGCAAACCACCATATCTCAAGCCACTGTTCCATGTTGCGTTCCTTCTTCGGATCCGTTCACTATTTTACCAGCAAACACTTGCCCGCAATCACATGCTGGGCCATGCTGGCACGAAAGAAATAAATGCCACTTGGAAGCTTGTCAGCATTCCAGGTCATGGTATGGTTTCCAGGTACTGCTGCATGAGATAGACTGTCAATTTTACGTCCATCAAGGCTATACAGATGCAGGGTCAGAAGACCAGTCTCCTTGATATTAAAGCGAAAATTTGTGCTGGAATTAAAGGGGTTAGGATAGTTGTCTTCCAACTGGAAGGCGATGGGCGTACTCTGGTTAGGCCTTTCAATAGAGGAAGTCACAAAAGTGGCTTTTAGGTCATCGATGTAAATCGTACCGCTATCCTTATTGTTGTCATCTGTTTCAGCCAGATAGATTTTGGTCCAGGTGATGGGAAAGCTGAGCACTGCGGTGGAATTGCCCCAATGCGGCTCTGCATCTTCAAGGGCTACCTCGAGCTCTCGCCATTCATCATTCCAGTTAATCCCAGGAGCAGCAGCGGTGAAATTAACCAGGAATTTTTCATTTGAAGCGTTCTTAAATTCACCTCTGATCCAATGCGCCGAATTGTCACCATAGACCTGGATAGAAACAGATTCAGGTGTGCCGGATACTGGGATATTACAATCCAGGTAGAGCACACTGACCCCTCCGGTAGTCAGGCTATAGTCCAGTCTTCCCGAGGTAGGCGGAGAGACGAATTGAATCGCATCAGACACGAGACTGCAGGAAGCCAAATTGATAACTGCTCCGCTCAAGCTATAGTTGGAAACACTGCTAAAATCGTCAATAGTTACTGAGTTAGCACTACCCACAGTGAGAGGAACTGAAGCCGATATGGACCGGAAACTTGCCTGGATTAACCCTTCGCCTTGATTTTCTGCAGCTACCAATCCTGAAACAGAGATGGTTCCCAATTCTGGGGTGATGGACCATTCATAAGAATCGGCATCCAGATTAAGGATATGATTCAGATTGTCGCGGGCGATGGCTATCATTTGTTGCGTTTCATTCACTTCAAGTACAATGGGGTTTGGTTGTAGAGTCAAGGTAGCGATATCCGTAACATTGATAAATACTGAATCAACAATCTCATCAAGATTTACCCAGATATAGCCTGAGCCTATGGCTTCAGAAGCTGTGAATAAACCTGTAGTGGAAATACTCCCGATCTGGTCATCACAATCCCAGGCAAGGTTTTCCTGAGGTACGGCCACTGGATTGTAAAATGAATCGGTTCCAGTCACCGCGAATTGCAGGCTCGATTCCACCGGAGTAAAGGTTTCCTCCCAGGGAAGATTGATAAAGGCCAGTGATTGAACTGGGGCTTTCGAAATTACCATTAGCGCATTGGCCACTGATCTTTCACCACCTGCATCTGATGGGCTGTTGGCGATATCTCCACGGACCACCATGGTCGTGGAACCGCCACCATCCAGATTGACTGCCTGATAAATTCCCCAGTCCAGCATATAATCAGCCAGCTCGAAAAGACTCATTCCCACACTGAAGCCGGGTTGTCTGCCATCCACAGTCATGAGGAAAACCTTAGAACTGTCCTGCGTAAAGCCTACAGCCGTACGAGGGTGACGGTCGTGAGTAAAGCTATAGCCTACAGATTCCTCCTCATATTCAACGCTTCTGACGCCATTTCGAATCAGGCGGGGGGTGCCTCCGACCATTTCCTTGATCGGCTCGGAGCCAGGAGCAAGATTCAGTTCAATCGTAATTGTATCACCTACAAATATGGATTCATTGATGAAGTCCCTGGCAAGACCATGGCCTGACAACACGGCACCGCCGGTGAGGGGAATGGGGGAATTTCCGTGACCGGCAGCATGAATACTGTCTTTCGAAACCACGACGGCACGCAAGGGGAGGTTTACCATCTCAGGAGCCTCCAGATATTGCACAGTGACTTCAGCGCCCCAGATGTTTGTACCTGTTCGGTTTCCCATATAATGGTTATAGATGATGAGCATATTCTCGTTGCGTACCTGGTTGACACCAGAAATGGCAATACTACTGGTATCATCTTTGGTAAGGAGTCCGCTGAAGGTCATAATATCTGTTAGGGGCGATTTGTCTTGCGTAAGCCCGAAGACAGAGCGTGGATATGGTCCTCGCAGCAGAGTCCCTTTGGAAACCTGGGCACCGATGGTCACTCCTCCAGTGGCATAAAAATCCCCGTTAATCGCTCCAATAACTGTATGTCCTGCCTGGGTTGATCTCGCAGCCATGGAGGAGGTCGTTTCATATCCGGCCACCAGATTGTCCGCTTTTACTGTCTCAAGTGTATTCAGGGTGTCAGATAGGTCAACTTCGAGAATTTGGATATGCCAGGGTCCCCCGGTCAAATATGCATGGTGGTGGATGATACCCGGTCCCACAGGGGTGCTGGTCAGGGTATCTGATTGAGCTATATCAAAGATGAACAGGCAGGTGAACAATAGGGGAAGTAGTGTGCGCATATGAACTCCTAGTTATGTACGAATATAGCACTGAATGACTCCGGCCTGCAGTAGTTTGTTAATAAAATTCACAAATTAAAACGGGAAAAATCAGGCCTAGAAATCAGGAGTAGATCGAGACCTGAGGTGGGGTGCATACCATATAAACATGACAGAAAATATCATAAAGAATCAACAAACACAACGGGTTACAAAAAAAATAGCACGTAGAAAATTCAGCATTTGTAACTACCGATTATGACATTATATTCTTTACGCAATTACTGAGAAAAATGAACTATACAAGACAAATTCTATCACGTTTGATGCTATGTTAGTTGCATGGCACAATAGGTGTGTTTGTCTCGGGCGTTGCGGTTTAACCGAAATATTGTAGTCCTTTTGAAAATAGCCATTGGCGATAACGATAGTCGGAAAGGGTAAATGAATGGGAACAGAACTAAAATCCAATGAAGTATTGGACATGTCCTACTCAAAGGAGCTTGAAGCTCAAGGAGTAAGCCGTCGAAATTTTCTTAAATTTTGTACTGCCATAACTGCTGCAATGGGTCTGCCTGCAACTATGGTGGCACGAGTTGCGGATACAATAGCGAGTCCCACGAGGACTCCAGTCATCTGGTTACATTTTCAGGAATGTACGGGTTGTACTGAATCCCTACTCCGGGCAACGCATCCCACTGTCGAAGAACTCGTCCTGGATATGATCTCTCTGGACTACTCAGAAACGCTGTGCGCAGCGGCCGGTCATCAGGTTGAAAAATCTCTCAATGATTCTGCCACGCTCAACGAGGGTAAATACATCCTCGTCGTAGAGGGCTCAATTCCTGTTAATGAAGATGGAATTTATTGCAAAATTGCAGATAGAACCGCCCTTGATATTTTGAAAGATTACGGTTCAAGAGCTGCCGCCATCGTGGCCATCGGTTCCTGTGCGTCCTGGGGTGGTGTACAATCATCCAGCCCAAACCCCACTGGTGCGACTGGTGTGCATGAGATCATAAAAGACAAGCCAGTGATCAACCTCCCCGGTTGTCCGGCCAGTCCCTACAATCTGCTCTCTACGGTACTCTATTATCTGACCCTTGGAAAGCTTCCCCAACTGGATAGCAAGAATCGTCCAAAATTTGCATATGGCCGCTTGATTCATGAACATTGTGAACGTCGTCCACATTTTGATGCTGGTCGTTTTGCACTGCAGTTTGGCGATGATGGTCACAGAGAGGGTTATTGTCTGTATAAATTAGGCTGTAAAGGACCAGAGACTTACAACAACTGTTCTTCCATTCTTTTTGGGGATGTGGGTTCCGGTGCCTGGCCTGTTGGAACCGGACACCCCTGCTTTGGGTGCTCTGAAGAAGGCGTAGGGTTCACAAAATTTATTCATGAACAATCCGACGTATTCACCGATTCACCACCTGCTTCCTATGCAGGAATCTCAGGTGAAAAAGCTGGAGGCATTACCGTTGGTGGTGCTGCAGTAGCTGGTGCAGTTGGTGGTGTCATACTGGGTGCCAGTGCCATGGCTGCGAAAAAGATGAAAGCCGAAGAAACTGCCCCGGAATCAGACGCATAAGGAGTTGATGATGAACCTTGAACGAAGAGATTTTTTAAAGGTTCTTTCGGTCGGTGCGTTGACTGCGGGCAATGTCACAAGTGTTTTTGCCGGTATCAGGAAGACTTTATCGGCAGATGCAGTTGGTATCCTGTTTGATGGAACCATTTGTATCGGTTGCAAAGCTTGTGAAGCTGCTTGTAAGCAGTACAATGATATGCCGCCGGAAGGTGGAAACCTTGGAAAAGCCAATGGGGTTGATGGTATCTGGGATGAATCCTATGATCTCTCAGAAAAAACCCTGAATAAAATCAAACTGTATGAAAATGGTGATGCCTCCGTACGCAATCGTGAAGAGAATGGTTTCGCCTTTGTCAAAAAAGCGTGTATGCACTGTGTAGACCCCGATTGTGTTTCTGCCTGTCCCGTAACAGCGCTCACCAAAAATGCAGCTACCGGTATTGTTGAATATGACGTGGATGCCTGTATCGGTTGTCGCTACTGTATGGTGGCCTGCCCCTACAATGTGCCCAAGTTTGAATATGCCAAAGCTGTTCCTGAGATAGTGAAATGTGAGATGTGCGGGCATCGGCAGGCTGAGGGTGACATCCCGGCCTGTTGTGAATTTTGCCCCACAGGCGCTTCACTCTTTGGTAAGGTCACAGATCTCCTGGATGAAGCGCGTAAGCGTGTCAAACTGGTTGCCGGAAGTACTTATGAGTATCCCATGCGCAGCCTGGATGAAGGCGATGTGAGTCCAAAAACAGTGGCACCCTACATAAACTATATATATGGAGAAAAAGAAGGCGGCGGAACACAATATCTACTCCTCTCTGCTATCCCCTTTACCAAGCTGGGTCTGCCGGAATTGTCCGAGACTTCTTCAGCGTCCAAGTCGGAGGGTCTCCAGCATGGCATCTACAAGGGCATGATAGCTCCTGTGGCACTCCTGGGTGGTTTACTCTATGGTGCGTATCATTCAACCAAAAATGCAGAAGAATAGGAGCTGACTATGCACGAAAGAAAAGCTCTCGGTGGCAAATTGCTCACCAAACCATTCTGGGTTTTGCTTGGATTGGTAATGATCGCTGGACTTCTACTCATCAAACGATTTCTGTTTGGAATCGGGGCTGTAACCAATTTATCTGATGGTTATCCCTGGGGACTCTGGATTGTTTATGATGTACTGATTGGAACGGCATTGGGCTGTGGTGGTTATTCCATTGCGCTCCTGGTTTATATCTTCAATAAAGGTGAATATCATCCCCTGGTGAGAACAGCCCTGATGACCAGTGCCTTTGGTTATACTTTGGCTGGTGTTTCCATTTTCATCGATATCGGACGCTACTGGCAGATGCATAATATCTTTCTGCCATGGCATCAGAACTTCAATTCTGTCATGTTTGAAGTTGCCGCCTGTATCGGTGCCTATGTCTTTGTTTTGTGGATTGAATTTTCGCCCACTTTCCTGGAGAAAAAACTGGAAACCAAACGGAAATTGAACAAGTTCATGTTTCTCTTTATCGCCCTTGGGGTGCTGCTGCCCACCATGCATCAATCATCATTGGGCTCGCTCATGATAATTGCCGGCGAAAAATTATCTCCGATCTGGCAAACCGGATGGTTACCTCTGCTGTTTTTATTGTCAGCCATTACCATGGGGTATGCGGTTGTGATCTTCGAATCACTCTTTGCCGCCGTGGCATTAAAACGTCCTTTGAATGAAACACCAATTCTGGGCAAGCTGAGTGGTACAATGATCCCCTTGCTAATCATCTTCCTCTTGTTGCGTTTTGGTGATCTGGCTTATCGAGGACAGCTCGGTAATGTATTCAACGATGGGATGCTGGGTTTTTTCTTCATCCTGGAAAATGTCTTATTCCTGATCCCGGTGCTTATGCTGCTGTCTAAGACGAACCGCATGAAGGCCACAACACTTTTCTGGTCAGCAGGTTCTATTGTTCTGGCTGGTGCACTTTATCGTTTTGATACCTTCCTGGTGGCATTTAATCCAGGTGTTGGCTATCACTATTTTCCATCAGCATCCGAGATCATGATCACGGTTGGTATCATATCCATTGAGATACTGGCCTATCTGATCTTCGTCAAGAAACTCCCGGTGCTGCCGGTTGTCAAACATTCATAAAATGAAGATATGAGGAATATATAAATGACAAAAAGAATTGTAGTCGACCCGGTAACCCGAATAGAGGGACACCTGAGAATTGATTGTGATATTAAGGATGGCAAGGTCTCCAAAGCCTGGTCATCAGGACAAATGTGGCGTGGTATTGAAACCATCCTTAAGGGTCGTGACCCCCGGGATGCCTGGGTCTTCACCCAGAGGATTTGTGGTGTTTGTACCACCGTACATGCCATTGCATCGGTTAGAACTGTTGAAAATGCACTGGATATGGAAATTCCAGTTAATGCGCAATTCATTCGCAATATGGTCATTGCTGCCCATGGTATTCATGATCATATCGTACATTTCTATCATCTGTCTGCATTGGATTGGGTGGATGTGGTTTCCGCCTTATCAGCTGATCCCAAGGCAGCCTCCAAACTGGCTCAGAGTCTGTCAGATCACCCCAACAATGGATGGCAGGAGTACAAGGCAGTTCAGGATAAACTGAAGACATTTGTTGGCTCAGGTCAACTGGGCATTTTCGCCAATGGCTATTGGGGACATCCTGCCATGAAGCTACCACCTGAAGTGAATCTCATTGCAGCAGCCCACTATCTGGAAGCTTTTGAAATTCAAAGAAAAGCCAATCAGATTACCTCCATCCTGGGTTCAAAAACACCGCATATACAGAATGTGGCTGTGGGTGGAGTATCCAATCCCATCAACCCCGACAGCCAGGCTGCATTGAATATGGAAAGACTGCAGATGGTCAAGGGTTTAATGGACCAGTTGAAATCCTTTATCTATAATGCCTATCTGGTTGATGTGGCCGTGGTGGCTTCTTTCTATCAGGATTGGCTGGGCTATGGCTCCGGTGTTATGGACTATCTGTCCGTACCTGATTTTCCAACCGATACCAAGGGAACTCAGTTTGGAACACCAGGCGGATATATACCCAAGGGCGATGTGAGTAAATTCAAACCCATCACCTCCTTTCAGGATAAATACTTCCGAGATGGTGTAAAGGAAAGTGTCAAGCATGCATGGTATGAAGGTGATAGCAACCTGCATCCATATCAGGGTGAGACCGAACCAAACTATACTGATTTTCAGGATGATGGTAAGTACAGCTGGGTGAAGGCACCCACATTCCTGGGCAAACCGGCTCAAGTTGGTCCTCTGTCAAATGTACTGGCCATGTATGCCTCGGGACATGAGACTACCCAGAAGGTTGCTGGTGTGGCCTTTGCCAAGATCAAAGCCATCACCAAATCCAGCTCTGATATTCCTATCAGTGTACTGCATTCAACACTGGGTCGTCATGCGGCTCGTGCTATCAGGACTGCTGTGCTCTTTGAGGAACTGGAGAAAAATTATAACCTCCTGATTAACAATATCGCCGGCGGTGATATGACCACCTTTAATCCTCCTGTATTTCCTAAGGGTGAACAGCAGGGATTTGGTTTTCATGAAGCTCCCCGTGGCGTGTTATCACATTGGATCGTGATTAAAAACGGTAAGATTGAAAACTACCAGGCAGTTGTACCATCTACATGGAATGCTGCTCCACGAAATGATGAGGATGCTGTGGGTCCATATGAAGCCTCTCTCATGGGCAATCCCATTGCAGATGAGGAAAAACCACTGGAGGTTCTGAGGACTGTTCACTCATTCGATCCCTGTCTTGCTTGTGCCATTCACTTGCATGACAACAAAGGAAAGGATGTATCTAAAGTCCATGTCCTCTAATCTAGAGGTGGTCGTCCTGGGCCTGGGCAATATTCTCATGGAAGATGAGGGTATTGGTGTCCATGTTGCCAACCACCTTGAAAAAACATATCAGTTTACACCTGAGATCGAGATCGTTGATGGGGGAACCAGCGGTCTCGATCTCCTCCCATTTTTTGGGCCGGAAAAATCCATTCTCATCATTGATGCAGTAAATTTTAATATGGAACCGGGGACGGTCGCTTCGCTTGAAGATGATGCTATTCTTGCCCAGCTGGATCCAAAAATTTCACTGCATCACCTTGGCTTATCTGATCTCATCAGCGTGAGTGAACTCCTGGATAAAAAACCAGAGCGAATGACTCTACTGGGTATTCAGCCTGAGTCCATGGAACATCTCGACTTGGAAATGACTGGAACTATCAAAGGTGTGTTTGATAAGGTCGTCAGTAATGCCCTGCGCATTCTCAGGGAGTGGGGTATCGAGGCCAGTGAGCATTGATAGACAGTCCTGAGTAATCCGGCAAGTACCTTGGCTTGATATTTGAACACTTCAGGATTATGAAAATCTTCAAAAATGTTCGTCTATTTCAGATAACCCTCTATCTCATTGCACTGCACTCATTTTGTGTTGGTGTTGGTCTGATTGTGCTACCCTTTGGTGTATTGTCCATGTTTGGGTTCACCGTAGACCCCTATCGGTTTTTTTCCACCCAGGGTGGAGTCTTCCATATTGTCATGACTGTAGCTTATTTCTTTGCTGCTCGTGCACCGCTTCAGGAAAGCTCCCTGCTCATCTTCATCATTATTGCCAAGTGGATTGCCTTTTTCTTCCTGGGGTTCTATTTTTTGTTTGGAGAAATGGTACCTGTGATTGCTTTCTCAGCAATTGCTGATGGAGCTATGGGTTTGGTAGTTATGATGTTTTTCCTCGAATTCTACACCGAGGATGAAGGTGAAGATGCCTGAGAATCAACTCCCTAGATTAATTGTTACCGGAGCTTCTGGATTTATAGGTCGCAATTTCATTGAAACCTATAAAGAGGATTTTCAGATTTATGCCATTGCCAGGCGCAGTCAGCAGGAGGTGGGCATTCCCCGCCACAAGAACATTCACTGGTTGCTGGCTGATGTGGCTGATAGAGATTCGGTTCATGAAATCATGGACGAGATTCGCAAGGGAGGTGGTGCAGAATATTTCATCCATCTTGCTGCCTTTTTTGACTTTTCAAATGAGCCCAATGATGAATACGAACGCACCAACGTCACGGGCTCAAAAAATATTTTTGAGGAAGCTGCAGACCTGGGACTCAAGCGATTTATCTTTGCCAGCTCACTGGTAGTTTCAGAGTTTCCAAAACCTGGGGAGCGTCTCACCGAAACCAGCCCGCTGGATGCAGATTTCCCTTATGCTGTGACAAAAATTGCCGGAGAGGCAATGGCCAGGAAATGGTCAGAGACCTATCCCTGTACTGTGGTACGTTTTGCTGCTGTATTTAGCGATTGGTGCGAATATGGTCCGCTTTATAAATTTTTAGACACCTGGTCATCCCGGTCATGGAAAGCCAGGATTTTAGGGGGACAGGGGAAATCGTCGGTTCCTTATATCCATATCGTATGTCTGGTAAGAATTCTGAGATCCATTCTTGATAAGACTGAAAAATTGAAGCCCTTTGATGTGCTCATAGCCAGCCCAGATGAGAGTTCCAGCCACCAGGAATTGTATGACTTAAGCACCCGCTATCTCTATGGGAATAAGCGTAGGGCTATTCATATGCCCATATTGCTCTCACGGATTGGCGTCACCCTGTTTGATTTGTTCGGCCGACTCATCAGAAAACGACCGTTTGAACGTCCCTGGATGATGAAGTATATCGATGAGCGTATGGATGTTGATGCCTCTTATTCCAGGAGGGCCCTGGGGTGGGAGATGGTGCCCCGTTTTACCCCAGAGCGTAGAATTCTCCATGTGATCGAGCACATGAAGACCTATCCCATCGAATGGCACCAAAAAAATGCACTGGCCTTATATAAGTCACCGGATAGACCAAACTTGAAAATATCCGAAGCCCTGGCAAGTCAGGAAACACAAATTCTACAGGATTTAACGGATCAGATATTGAATCCAGAACACAGCAATAGATATCCATCATATCAGAAGATGGATCCAGCAAAATTGACCTGGTATCTGGGGATTGTCTTTAATCTTCTTAAAGTTTCCGTCCGGACCGGTGACAGGTTATCTTTAGCCAACTATGCGCGCTTCATCGCCAGTATTCGAATTCATGAAGGATTCAAGCTTGAAGAGGTGGTAGATGTGTTTCAGAGCCTGTCTGATATTGTAATTAAAACCCTGCAAGAATACCCACCTGTTAAGCATCTGGAAACGCTCATACGCGATGATGTGGATTTGACAATTCAAATGGCTATCGATGAAATTGAAGATGCCTACGATATTGCCCTTGCTCCTGCCTCTTACGTTCGATTTCATAATAGATAGTTCTCTGCCGTAAATAATTGGTCCCCAGGGATCAATATAGATAGCAGGTATATGGGACAACCTGAACCATTATCAACCGTTTTAATAACCGGTGCTTCCGGCTTCATCGGTAGGCATCTCGTGCTACATCTTTGTCCCAACTACCGTGTAATTGCTTTTGCTCGCCGGACCCAAAAAGAAGCAAATCTCAATATACATCCCAACCTTGAATGGATACTGGTTGATCTCATGGATCAGAGTCAGCTTGAAAATGCATTCAGGAAGGCCGCCAGTGAGTACGACCTGGATTTCATTTTTCACCTGGCTGCCTACTACGATTTTGGCGATCAGGTGCACTCTGAGATTTATGAAAAAACCAATGTGGCGGCAACGAGACACCTGCTCAACCTGGCTAGTGAAGTCAAGCTCAAACGTTTTATCTTTACCAGTTCATTGGTGGCCAGTAAATTTCCCCAACCCGGTGATCTTGTATATGAGAGAAGCGAACCTGATGCTGAATATCCCTATGCTATCACCAAGCGTAAGGGTGAAGTTTTTGTAAAAGTAGCCTCTGAAACATTTCCATGTTCAATAGTACGACTGGCAGCGGTTTGCAGTGATTGGTGTGAATATGAGCCATTGTATAACTTTCTGAAAATATGGCTTTCAGATCGATGGGATGCACGTATTCTGCCTGGACATGGAAACATGGCCATTCCATATATCCATGTCTGTTGCGTGGTTGCCCTCTTTGAAAAAATCATGAAAAAAACCCAAGATCTGGATGACTTCAATCTCTTCCTGGCCAGCTCAGATAATCCAATTTCTCTTAAGGAACTCTTTCTACTTTCCACCCGACATTTCTATGGGAAAGAGAAAACCCCCATCTTTCTTCCCATCTGGATAGCCAGAGCGGGAATCTTAATGCGTGACATCTGGGGTAAAATAAAAGGCAGACGACCTTTCGAGAGGATGTGGATGACCGAGTACATTGACAAAGCATTCCCCACGGATTGTTCATATACCAGAAATACCCTGGAATGGGCACCCAAAGCAAGGCATCAATTGCCCAGGCGATTACTCCATCTCATTGAAAATCTCAAAACGCGTCCCGATAAATGGCATCGGATGAATATCGACCGAATGATTCGCTTCCAGCGTAAACGTCCGGCATTGATCCTGGCCGAGGAAATGGTTCGGATGCATGAAAAATTGGTGGAAAAAGTTTTCCATACCATCATGGACCCATACAATTCTCAACGCATGAGTTTCTATCAGGCCATGCCGTCAGAGGACCTGAGGTGGTATATTAGTGTAGTCTACAATCACTTGCTGACATCAGTACGTCATGGTGATCGTTCCATCATGATCACCTTTGCTCAGGATTTGTCCCATCGCAGAATGCAAGAGGATGTGGATCTGGAGGAATTGTGTGGGGCATTGACTATTACCCGTGATGTCATCACCCACGGCTTGTATCACAATCCCAAATTGTTGAATATGAAACTCTTGGTCCATGACTATATCACATTGGCTATTCAATTGGCTTTGGATGAGATCAAGGATGCCTATGAAAACATCCCCAGGTGAATCTAGATAAACAAATCAGATCACTCCCAAGCCTTCGCCTGCAGTGTGGTGAGTTCTGTTTGACATTTTCTGCAAAAAATATCTGACTTCTGGTCCATCTCTTCCACATAGGTTGTAGATACCATGACGCAACCCGGCAAGAGGCAGTGTTTCAGGCCAAATGCATGTCCCAATTCATGAATTATGCATTTCAGAAGTCTTTCAGAAAATAGTTTGGGATCATTGGCCAATCCATAGCGAGCATTTACCAGTCGATGCCCAGAAACCAGGGCTACCGATCCACCCAGATAGGCCTGACCGAAGATATAGCTCAAAACAGGTATAAATAAATCAAGGTCTGTTACACCTACAATCTTATCATTTTCCTCAGTCAGTGGAACCAGCTTCTTGATAATATCATTGGCATTGTACTGGGAGCGAACTGGATTGAAGAAGGGTGTCATCTCCAGGCGCCGGGTACTGAGGATGGTCTCAATTTTGAAGCGAGAGGTCAGGATGGGGAGCATCATCTCCAGCACTTCAACTCCGGCGAATTGCAGGGGGATGATTCTGATCCGGGACATGTGGATTGCCCTGAACTTGCTCGCTTAGTTTTTCTCGATTTTGTATTTCTTGATTTTGCTGTATAGCGTTACCCGGTCAACCCCAAGGGCTTTTGCTGCTCTGGAAATATTCCATTCGTACTTATCCAGAATGCCTTCGATGTGATGGCGTTCCATTTCTTGGATTGATTCCCAGGTGGGTTTTGCTGCCACGTGTTCTAATGGCAAGTCTTTCAGTCGGACGGTATCGCCAGTTCCGATTACAATGGCCCGTTCAATCAGGTTTTCAAGTTCACGAACATTGCCTGGGAAATCATAGTTCTTTAAAGCCTTGGAAGCGCGTTTCCCGATAAATTTGGTTTCCTTATTCATCTGCTCGGCGTAGAATTTCACGAAATGCTCTGATAGCAACTGTATGTCCTCGACTCGCTCACGCAGGGGAGGAATGGTAATTGAAAATACATTTAAGCGATAGAACAGATCTTCCCTGAACTCTCCAGCATTCACCATGGATTGAAGATCGCGATTGGTAGCACAGATCACGCGAAAATCAGATTTGAACTCTCTGTTTCCACCTACTCGGGTGAATTTCTTGGTCTCGAGAACACGCAAGAGCTCGATTTGCATTTTCATGGATATGGTTGAAATTTCATCCAGGAAGAGTGTGGCTCCATCCGCCATCTCAAACTTACCTTTTCTGGCGTACTGAGCACCGGTGAAAGCACCTCGTTCATGGCCGAATAATTCACTTTCCATGAGATTCTCGGCGATGGCCCCGCAATGAACCGTTACCATTGGGAAAAAACGACGTGAAGAATTCATATGGATGGCTTTGGCAATGAGTTCCTTTCCAGTTCCACTATCACCATTGATTATGACAGTGGAGTCAGTTTCTGCAACCACTCTGACCTGATCCAGGACATTAACAATTCCCTCACTTTGACCAATGATGTCTTCAACATTAACCAGGCTCTTGATACGGTCCTGGAGTGATATGTTTTCCTGGCTCAGCTGAATTGTTTTACTGGCGTTACGAATAATGTGAGTGACAGCGTCGGGGTCAAAAGGCTTGCATACATAATCGTAGGCGCCATCCTTTAAGGCTTGTACCGCTGAATCCACTGAAGCAAAAGCTGTCATTATTATTACAACAGTTTCGTCATTGATAGATTTGATCCTGCGATTTAACTCAAGTCCATCCATTCCGGGTAGCTTTATATCCACCAGAATGATATGAAAGTTAAAGGCCTCAATTTTTTTTAGTGCAACCTTCGCATCTTCAGCGGTATCCACCGAATAGCCATCCTCAATGAACCAGTTTGAAAGCGAGTCTCGTACTGACAGCTCATCATCAACAATTAGAATGGAGAGATTGTTATCCATTTTCGGAACTCCCGTCTGAAACATCAAATTTAAGTTTTATCGAAGTACCCTTACCTGGTGCAGAATCTACATAAACTTTGGCATTGTGTTGTTCAAGTATGCCGTAGGTGACAGCCAACCCCAGTCCTATTCCAGACATTTCTTTTTTACTGGAAAAGAAGGGCTCAAACATGTGGTCCTGATCTTCAGCAGATATACCAATTCCATTGTCCTTGATTTCTATGATGACATGATCCATATCGGGATTATAGCTACGGTAGGTAACCAGACCATCGCCGCCTTCATCCACGGCTTCCAGGGCATTGGTCAGAACTGCCAGGCAGGCTTGAATCACCTGATTTCCATTGGCACTGACTAAATCTCTGGGTGCACAAAAATCTGTTACCAGTCTCACATCTGAAATCTGAAAACTGTGTTGAATGAGTTGGGCCGTTTCGTTCAGGACTTCATTCAAATGAATGGTATCAAATTTTTGGCTGCCGTCTCTGGAAAAATTAAGCAAACCCTTGACGATGTTACCACACCGCGTGGTCTCAGATTGGATCATATCAAGATGTTTCAGAATGGCTGTCCGTTTCTCCTCTGTCAACACTGAGTTTTGAAGAATGCGAGAGACTAGCTTGGCATAGGTAAGCACACCAGCCAGAGGATTATTTATTTCATGAGCGACGGAGGATGAAAGCCGGCCCAAAGATGCCAGACGTTCGATCTGATAGATTTCATTTTGAGAACGAGCCATGTCCTCAGATTTAGTCCTGACCATATTCTCCAGATCGTTAGACCATTCATGCAGCTCACGATTGCTTTTATTGATTGATTCAAGCATGGTGTTCAGTGCTGTTCCCACCTGGTAGACATCTCTCAATTCACGGGACGAGACATCCACACGGACGGACATGTTTCCCCCGGTTACAGAGCGACTGACATCCACGATCCGTTTTAATGGTCGATTGAATCTTCGCTCAACAAAAAAGAGGAGCGTGGCCATGAGTAGAAACAAGAACAAGATTATGATACTAAAATATTCATATAGAATTTTTGCAAGCGCATTGTCCAGTGCCGTGAGCGGTAGCTTGATTTCCATAAATCCAAGGACCTCAAGATCATCCACGGATTGATGACAGCCTGAGGATCTGCATTCAGGGGTCGATTGAATGGGGGAGAGCACTACCATGGTTCTTCCTTCCCCCTCCTTGGCCTCATATACACAGGTCTCAGGCATTCCCCATTGACGCTGGTCAACAGTGGTGTGGCAGTGTGAGCAAGCCAGCATAGGGTCGCTTTTACTGCTTTCATCCAAGTGGGCCGGTGCATGATGTTTTATTTCTCCAGCATTGTTGAAAATACGGATAGCACTCACGCCGGGGACTTTCTGAACTTGGGTGATGGCATGTGTTACTTCGGCGTGGTCTTCACTGAACATGCTGCTGCGGATGGTATTATCGATGACCATTGACATGCGTTTTCCGCAGCGCTTGGTGACATCTTCCAGATAATTATTTGTTATGGAGAAAATTAGCCAGGCGAGAAATGCAAACAGCAGGAGGGACATTGAAGACAGGAGAATAACCAGCCTGCCATAAAGTGAATTCGGTCGAAAAAGCCGCTTCCAGGAGTACTCCGAGATGGTTGATTGGGGTGGCGTTTCGACATTCTCTGTGTTCATGTTTCCCTCTGAGGCTATTAAATTGATTATGTAAATAATAGCGAAAGTTAATTAAGCACAATATATGCCAATCAACAAATGAAAGCGAGGTCGTTGCTAGCGGTTCTCAGGTATTTTGAAAACTCAGTTTTACTTAGGGGTGACTGCTGAGCCAGAGGCAATGGTTGAGATTCACCTTCTGGTTGGATTAGGTTGCCAAACCTGATGCAGTCCTGCCGGGTGTGGGTTAGATATTCTTCTTTTCTGAGATTATCCAGTTTTACATCATCAGTAACCTCCATTTCGACCAGCCAGAGTTCGGGTTCTGGAGTCAAATAAAGGTGAGTATCCTCTATTGGCCGGTTATGAAAGAGAGGGTTCGATTGAACGGTTTTCCCACGTATCGGGGATTTTAGGTAAATGATTCCGCCATCTAGAACCAGCCAGCAAAGGCACTGATTCTCGGCAAGTATGGTCTTGTTCTCCGGTGTGACGACCTTCTGAATTGCTGCAAACAGCTGCCAGAGAAAACTATCAATACCCAAGCGAATTCGGCCATTGCCTACCCGTTTATACCAGAAATGGCCGTGCAGATATTGCAGACCCGGTGTGAACTGAATGGTTGATTGGTGAGGTGCTCTCAGGCTAACTGCTCCAGTTTTGACCTGTGAGGAGTGAGTACGACAACCCCTGATCATCTCTTTATGAAAATCACAGAGATCACAGTTTTTTTTTAGCGGACAAAGCTGGTACTCTACCGAGCCAGCTTCCATCCAGATACACTTTTCTATATTCATCCTACCCTCGAACAGTAGATGATTGATAAGATGGAAGGGGTGTCACCATGCACACAAGGAGGCTCAAGTGACACCCCTCCAGCTATTCTAGCTCTTTACAGCATCAATAAATTCACTCTGGAATTCTTCCCAGATTTCGGGAGACATTGATTCCAGCACATGATCTGCTACTTCACCACCCTCCTGGAGGAGAACAGGCTGAACATTTAGATCATATTTGCGCTCAGCGAAAGCCAGCACATCACGGAGTCGTGCCTGTTCCTGCTGAATCCACTGCTGTGCCTTTTCTCCCAGAACCAGCATGGTTTTTTCTAAATCCCAGCGTTGTGGTTCCATATCAAACAGCCAATTCTCGGTAAATTCATTATTGGTGCGTTTGCTGAATCTGCGCAGAGCACTTTTATTAACACCTTTCAAGGTGCCGCTTACTGGGGAGTAGATCTTGAGGCTTTTATTCTCACCCATTAAAGTTGCCAGATGCTCCCCGCGAGTGACTGATTCTCCACTTTGTTTATTTAGCCTAAGTGAGACTGGACCGGTGAGGGCAGCCAGAAAATCATCAATACCCACTTGAACCTGTCCGGCTGATTTGAGATAGGCCCAGGTGTGGGTTTTGTCAAAGAATACCCCACGAGGCAGGCGAACCTTGGCCAGGGAGAAGAGTGGGCTTTCAACTTCTTTCAAGTAGTTGTAGAAGGGCACAAAGGCCAGGAAGAAACTGATGATGAGTATATATTCAATGCCTTTGGTGGCAAAGATATTGGTGTATGTAAAACTATCCATTGTTAATGATACCTTATAATTTCATTACTTTTGTGCGCTGTGTGTCATGGATTCCATGGTTCTGAGGACCGGCATGCGATGGATAACCCACCGGAAGATCCAAACCTGGACAAATAGAATAGAAACAGTGACTACAATTTCCATCCAACTTGGGATGTAGCGTGGAATCTGATCCCAACGATACATGATGACGGAAATATTCATGCGGTTGAGTACAATACCGATCAGTGTCATGAGGGAAGCCAGTTTAATCATGAAGGGGGTACCAATGCGAACTCCGTATACGAACAGTAGCATGGGGACCAATACAAATCCGATCATTTCAACCATATACCAGGCACCCTCAGCTGTCATCAAATATCCAAGTGTGTGATTGTGAACCATATCGATGACCTTCAGGAAGAAGTATGCAAACATGGCGATTGCACAAACCCTTGAAAGACCACGAATCATGATGTTGTGGCGCTCATCACTATGGGAATCCAGTTGATAGGCGAAGACTTTCTGCAGAATGCTCCCCTGGAAAATCACCATACTCAATCCGGCGAAAATACTGGATATGAAGAACAAGGTTGGGATGAATTCTGAATACCAGAGGGGATGAATTTTACCCTTGGCCATGAGGAACAACGCGCCCAGTCCAGACTGGTGCAATGTGGAGAGGGTGATTCCGAAAACAACGGCACCAATGGTGAGGCGCTTTAGGTTTCGACGTGCCCGCTCTGAACCTAACCATTCAGCCACCGTGGGTGAAAACTCGATGAGCTGAGCCACGATGTAGAGCATGAAGTGCCAGGCTACCAGAAAGAGGATACTGCTGGTTCCAAAGGAATTACCTATAATCGGGTTAATGATATTCCATGGTTTACCCAAATCGAGGATCAGGGCAAAAGCATAGAATGTATAGGCCAGAAATCCATTCAGCACAGTCACTCGGACCAGAGGTTTGTATTTTTCAAGTCCCAGAATGTATACCATAAAGGTCAAAACATAAGCGCCACCGGCAAAGGCTACACCGGTAACGACGTTAAAACCCTTCCATAGACCCCAGGGGACACTCTGAGTGACATTGGAAACAGCTGATAAGCCATATATGAAACGAATAACAATCAGGACTGCAGCCAAAAGAACCATGGGTACAGAAATCATGTTAAACACGGTTAAGACGCTACCACGTGGCTTGAGTTCAGACATAAAGAATTTCCAGAAGCTCTGCTTAGGAGCGTAGTTTTCAGTCAAAGCTTGTTCACTCATGATCAGCTCCTCCAATTTCTTCTTTGTCCTCTTTACGAGTGGCTTCTCTAAGTCCCATTAGCAGGGCTGGCCAGAGGATGAATACTGAGGGAACACTATACAGGAAACCCTTGGTTAATTCAGGATATGGTTTGGTTTCAAGATCGGTTTTGAATCCAAGTTCTTCAAATGGTACGGGTGATATATTAAGCCAGGAGGTTCCGCCGGCTTCGTATTCACCATATACATGATCTACATATGAATCTGGATCATCCAGAATGCGCTTATGGGCTTCTCGAAGGATATCACTACGCTTGCCAAAGGTCAGAGCGTCTGCTGGACAGTTCTCAACACAAGCAGGCACTTCGCCTTCTTTCAGCTTGTCAAAGCACATCTGACATTTGCCAATTTTCGGGTTATTGTCATCAAATTCGAATTTGGGAATATCAAAGGGGCAGGAGACCATACAATAACGGCAGCCCATGCATTTGCCCTCAGTCCATGTCACTGGACCTTCTTTGGTTTTATTCATGGCTTGTGTCAGACACGCTGATGCACAAGCTGGTTGAGCACAATGCATGCACTGTTGTTTGGTATAGACCTCACCAACGGAGGTTTCAACAGCATTGATAACAGACCATTGCTCTGGTTTCAATTGGCGTTTTATTTCTGCATCAGGATAATCATCATCAGCAGGTTCTGGCAGGTTATTGGCCGCTGCACAGGCGAATTCGCACTCCTGGCAACCTTCGCACAGAGAAATATCATGCAGTATGGCATAAAATTCTTCTGCATCAGGTTCAGGTGTAGATTTGGCAAGGGCTTTGGCACCGCTCAAGCTGGCACCTGCAACCCCTAGTGTTTTTAGAAATTCTCGTCTATCTATTGACATGTTATTGTGTCCTATCTATGTCAGCTAACAGGTTCAAGTCTCGGGTAATGAGAAGACTATGCGGATTGTTTGAATTCAAGATTGGCTTGATCCAGAATGAGCTTTTGAAATGACCCCCAAAGACCTTTTCCAGCAAAGGCCAACGCGGAATCTGCAATATCTCCACCTTCTTGAAGTAGAACCAGTCCACTCTCTGAATCTGGTGGTGCAAATGAATGTGCGAAGAAATCGCGAATGCGGCCCATTTCTGTCGTCAACCAGGCGGTCGTGCGTTGACCAAGATAGAGTCTTTTGGTTTCGACTTCCCAATTTGTGGGCTGCATTTCCACCAACCAACCGGTTGAGTAGGGATCGCGATGGATCATGCGCATATTCTGCAATGCTTCCATGTTGATGGATTTAACCTTACCTGATATGGGGGCAGTGAGAGTGAGCTTCTTACCCTCATGGACAATACTGAAAATTGGATCACCCTGTTTAAGAGATATTCCCTGTTCAGGAACCTCTACACTGGAAAGAACTCCGGTGAGACCATGCAGAAATGCATCCACACCGATTTTGGCTCTTCCATTGGCCTGCATGTGCGCCCAGCTGTGTGTTGGACTAAAATATATGCCGGCAGGAATTTTAAGATTTTCCATTTTGAATTGATATGCTTGCTTTTTCACGATAGGTGAAACACTTAATGCCTTGTATCGCTGCATTCCCTGGTACCAGGTGACTGTGACGGCGATGGCTACAAACAAAACGACTAATAATATGACCATGTTGAACCTCCTTTTTAAGTTCGCTTCTATTAGTTCAAGAGCAGTGCCATTATGGAAATGCTGTGTTAAATGCCATATATACAATAACTTAATGAGTTGGCATAGTCCTCCCGCTAATTGCTGAATGTGTAGAGATACTCAGCACAACCAGAGGTGATGCCCTAAAAGGCAGGCTGGTGACCATTTGAGAAACCTGTTGAGCAATTCAACAACTGCTGAGTATCTCTACAGGAAAAAAATTGCCAGTAAAATCATCCTAAAGCGAATAAAAATATAATGTAATCATGGTTTTTATGTAAAATGACTAAACCACCTTATGGATCCTCCCAGAAGAGAATGCATGGCGATCATTGGCGATTTGTTGAAAAAGTCTACGAATTCAAAAATCCATGAATTCAATCACGAAATAGCAGAAAGGGTAAAAAGAGTGAAAGCAGGAAGGGTAATAATAACAGTGATATAGGAAGATTACGCCTTCAAAATGAGTGTAGAATTGCTCAACACAGTTCGCTGGACCCAACATTTCACCATCTAATTCGATCGATTTGTAAACATTCCACGTTCAAAGGATATAAATGTGAAACTTCTACCTGAAGAATTGCCAATTCAATCATTTTGTTAGAGAGTTTAAAACCTTGGCAGATTAGATTCATTGCTAAATAATTGTTAGGGAGAAAGTATAGTGCGACAACTCATCATCATCATGCTCACATCAACACTTCTATTGGGTTGGGGAAAAACCGGTCATCGTGTAATTGGAACAATTGCTGAAGAAAACTTAACACCTGAAGCCAGGGAGCAAATCACACAGCTCATGGGGCATACGGATCTGGCCAGGGTCGCAAATTGGGCAGATGAAATAAAATCTGACCCTAAGTGGGATCATTCACATGACTGGCATTATTGTACCATTCTTGAGGGACATGATTACGAAGGTCCTGAGGCTGGGGGCAGAGCCATTCAGAAAGTAACTGAATTTACAGCGCTTCTCAAAAAAGGGACCCTGGGCAAAAAGGATCAACTCGATGTGTTTCGCTTTATCGTCCATATAGTTGGGGATCTACACCAACCGCTCCATGTGGGCAGTGGCACAGATAGAGGTGGCAATGATGTGAAAGTGAAATGGTTCTGGGATGAGACCAATCTTCACCGAGTCTGGGATTCCCAGATGATTGACCACATGCAGTACAGCTACACAGAATATGCCCAACAGATTCAATTGGGTATGAGCGCCGCTGACAAGCTGGCACTTCTAAATCCAGATGTTTTGAGTTTTGCAAAGGTTTCCAGGTCTGTTCACGAACAGATCTATGTCATTGGGGACGGGGAACTATCCTGGGAATATATTTACAAAAACCGGGAACTTATGGAAGACAGATTGCTCAAAGGTGGTTTTCATCTCGCAGCAATATTGAATGATATATATAAGTAAATGAAAAACCTATATACCTGGTTTCTTCTTTCAGTAGTTGGCTGTTCAATTATGGGGCAACCAACTCCGGCGCCACTTGACTCAAATACAATAAGTGAAAAATTCAGTCTGGTCCTCCAGGGCAAGGTGGAACAGGATTTCACAGTTGGACTGGCGTTAGGAGCAGGTGCAGCCAAGGGCTTTGCCCATATTGGAGTACTGGATGCTCTGGAAAAGGCAGGGATTCGGGTTGATATGATAGCCGGCAGTAGCATGGGCGCCATCGTTGGTGGTGGGTATGCAGCCGGGATGAGCGTTGCAGACTTATCTGATATTGTACTGAATACAGACTGGTTGGATGTTTTACAGCTCATTGATCCAGTTTTCCCGACCCGTGGTTTTCTAGATGGCCAGAAAATTCAAGACTATCTCGATGAATTGTATGGCTCCAGGAACATCGAAGATTTGTCCATGCCTTTTGCAGCAACCACAGTGGATATCATGCAAGGTGACCTGTACATTCTTAATGAAGGTAACCTGGCCAAGGCCGCTCGGGCAAGCTCATCGATTCCAATTATTTTTAATCCACAATCCAATGATGAGCGGGTGCTGGTAGATGGTGGAATGATTGACCCCGTCCCTATCGACGTAGTTCGTTCCATGGGGGCTGACTACATCATTGCTGTCAATGTGTTGGCTTTATCGGAAGACAAAGAATTGAACGGTTCTTTTCGCTATCTGGATGCTGACAAGCTAAAGAACAGTAGATCCACCTGGCACTTCCCAAGAGCTCATGAAGCCTGGTACACGGCGGGTAAACCCAACCTGGCGGAAATTGCCCATGAAACTGTTATCCTGTCCATGGCACTTATTGCAGCCAACCAAGTGAAATTGGCAGAACCCGATATGCTGGTTAATATTAGTACTGGACTATCCGCCTGGAATTTTTTGGAAGCTGAGATTGCCATCAATAAAGGCTTTGAGGTTACCAATAAGGTTCTGTCAGAGAAAAAGTAAATAGTAACAGATTGGATGCTGCTTTAATAGTTTACCCGATGTGAATTTATCCATCATATCATTGAGGTTTTAGTTGACTCAGGCACTGGTCAGTCGAAATTAAATCCATGCCCACGTACCGATTTCCCCACGCAGCTCTAAAAATTGGATTGTTCCTGGTTGTTATCATTTTTTTGGCGTCCTGTAGTTTCTTCGGTGAACGCAAGAAAGGGCAGTATATCCCCATAGATTTTGACCTGAAACAAGATGTTGGTACCTTTTCAGGATTGGGAGCTAATGTCCCCATTAGTTTTTACAGTCGTAGAATGAAAGTTCTCCAGACCTTTAACGATCTGGGCATAAAATATATTCGGGTCAAGCGTGAAAGTGATAACTGGGATGATATTCTGGCACTGCGCGCCTCAACTTCTCGTCTGGGTATCAAATGGATCTATAGCCTGGACGCCATTCCCATTGATTTTGTCAATGAATATGGTCAATTGATTGATGTAAAGGGGTTCGCAGGCTGGTGGGCTGAAGAAGTGGATGAATTACTTTACCAGGATGTTCCTGCTGATTTTATTGAGTTGCTAAATTTTCCCCTGGTGGCACCCGGAGACTCACTACCCTTCACTCCAGAAATTTATAATGAATTGATTCATGCCACCCGACTTGAACTGGATTTGCGTGAATTTAATGAGGTCTTGATCACCGGGCCTGGTTTACCAAATCCAGGTGTTGATGGAGACAATGAGCTGTGGTACATGGGCCTGGATCAGGAAGCCTTTGAAACCCTTGATCATTGGTCAGTTCAGATGTGGGAAAATCAGATCGAGGATGGGGAGCTGAGACCAGCCATTGAGCAATTGATTCAGTACCTGGAGGAAATAGAATCCCGCAAGGCAATATTCGTAAATTCTTATGCGACATCACATTCTCAATTTGGTGATTCACAATATCCTGATCCAAATCAGTATGATGTACTGGGTAATCTGGATTCCTATGAAACCTACTATTATTCAGCCAGCTTTAGCTTGCCTTATGCGCTAAGGGTCTATTCAAACACGCTTGATCTGCTCCGTCCGGGTCAAGTAGTTCCTATTATATATCAACTATATGATGCACCGGCTGATGTAAAGTACAAAAAGAAATCCTGGGGTTTATTGGACCTGAATGGTGTCGCAAAACCGATCTTCACACTTCTCTCTAACCTGATGAAGCGCATTCCAGACAGAGCCGTTGTGGTTCCTCCCACACAGGACCTGGCTGAAAACCTGAATGCTATCGTATTCAATAATAGAGAACAGGTTCTCGTTACCGTATCAAACGAAGATACACAATCCAAGTCTATTCAGGTACGGTTCAAGGGTGCTGGGCGAGTGCTGGAGTTTAGTAGTGCCGTCACCTGCCAATCACATGAGCTCAATGCAGTAGCGCTCGGGAAACGGGATGAGATTGAAACCCTGGAAACTGAGTACAAACTGCGCTTCGATAGTGAATCAAAGAGTTATTCCTTTACTGTGGCCATGGAACCACAATCCACGCTCATCGCAGAGTTTCAGTATAAATAAACGATCTGATCTTGCCTGAATTTCCATCGGCTATTTCCAATAATAGCTAAAACAAATTTACAGATATCCTTAGAATCCATATAGATTGATGGCTGGTATGGAACAGTTGAACACAAAACACATATTAAAATTCTGGCTGCCCCTGGCCGGGACCTGGCTCATGATGTCCATGGAAGGTCCCTTCATTGCGGCCATCATTGCTCGTCTGGTGGATCCCAAATACAACCTGGCTGCCTATGGCGTGGCATTTTCATTTGCTCTCATTGTTGAAGCACCAGTGATCATGATTATGACCGCTTCCACTTCTCTGGTTAATGATTTCGGATCCATGAAGAAGCTGCGGCAGTACACCTGGATGCTCAACGCCATCATAACCGCGGTTATGCTGATTCTGATTATTCCTCAAGTGTTCTTCTTCATCACACTTGATCTCATCGGATTACCTGAGAATGTGGCCAAGCTGACTCATGTGGCGACTATCATTATGCTTCCCTGGCCTGGAGCGATCGGGTTTAGACGATTTTACCAGGGGGTTCTCATCAGGAATCAGGCTACCCGGCGTGTCGCCTATGGTACCGTTATCCGGCTACTATCAATGTCCTCCACTGCTCTCGGGCTTTTCCTTTTTACAAAACTACCAGGGGTTTATATAGGTACAGCGGCCCTTTCAGTAGGTGTTACCATGGAAGCCCTCAGTACCCGAGTAATGGTACATTCAATCCTCAAGCGGTTAAATGCCACCCACGTTTCAAAACCAAAGGCTGACGCCCTGGATTTCAAAATCATCAACAAATTTTACTTCCCCCTGGCACTCACCTCCATGTTGACCCTGGGAGTGCATCCCCTGATCACATTTTTTATAGGCAAAAGTCATATGGCCCTGGAATCTTTGGCTGTGCTACCTGTAGTCAGTTCATTCGTCTTTTTATTCAGAGGTGTGGGACTGTCCTTCCAGGAGGCAGCCATTACTCTGTTGGGAGTCAATAAGGAAAATGATCGCATCGTATACAGGTTTGCAACTATACTGGGTATCATACTTGCTTCGGGATTGATAATCACTGCTGTTACACCGCTGTCCAACCTTTGGTTTTCCAAAGTGAGCGGGTTAAGCTCTGAATTGACCGGTCTGGCCTTGACCCCCCTTCTGATCATGGGTCTATTCCCAGCCTCAACTGTACTCATCGCCATGCAGCGGGCAATACTGGTAAAGGCTGGTCGGACGCGGTATATCACTACGGCAACGATAATTGAGGTCCTTACTATCATTGCAGTTCTCTATTTTAGCATTATCCATTTATCGGCCATTGGAGTGACGGCGGCAGCATCGGCATTTTTAACCGGCCGTCTGGCGGCCAATAGTTATTTTCAGTTCAAAATCAGCAGCACAAAGTACTCTAAATAGATGGCTAATCAGCGCATCAGCCATCTATTTATAGCCCTTGTTACCCACCCCGAATGCATCTATTTTTTAGTTCGACAACCAAACAGCATGATCATTGAATAAAACAGAAAAGTCAAATAAGATGAGATCACGACGAGACCACATATTTGTTTTGAGTTTATTGCTCGTTCTCCTGGCATCACAATTTGTTGGATGTGGAACTGGAGGTTCAGGTACACCAGTAGCACAAGATGGTGTCCTTGATCTCCGAGATCATAAATTTACCCGGCATGTAAATCTTGATGGTGAATGGCGGTTTGTCTGGCGGGACAGTAGTACAAACCCATCGACTTTGAGTGATGAGCATATTGATATTGAAGTGCCAGACTCGTGGAATGGGTACCGCTACAACGGAGAAAAACTTCCGGGTCATGGTTCGGGGTCATACTATCTCACCATATTGCTACCGGAACAAAGTGCAGACTATGCAGCAGAGTTTCGCACCACCGGGACAGCCTACAATCTGTTTATGGATGAACGTCTCATGGGTGGTGTGGGGATATATTCCCTGGACTCAGCCATGTCCAGCCCCAGATATGAGCCAAAAATTTATGATTTAGGTGGGCTATCCCATCAGGTCCATCTGCGAATTGATGTCTCCAATTATCATCACCGTCTCGGAGGGTTATGGGAGTCCATCAGCTTTGGTACGAAAACCGATGTTTACTCTCATCGCGAAAGCCGTGTGGCCATGGAACTATTTATGTTCGGGACAATTTTCGTCATGGGAATCTATCACCTCGGCATTTTTTCTTTAAGTACACGGGGAAAAGCGGCATTGTATTTTGGACTGTTTTGTTTGCTTATCGGGCTGCGTACATTGACCACAGGAGCAATATTTTTTCATCAACTCTGGCCTGGGGTGTCCTGGCAGTACCTGGTAAAGATTGAGTATTTGACCTTTTTCCTTGGTATTCCCACGTTCTTTCTGTTTATACGACTGCAATTTCCTGATGAAATAGAAAAGTGGGCAGTGCAATTGGTTCTGGCGGTTTCAACACTCTTTGTTCTGTTGGCCCTGTTTACCAGTGTGGACACATTTTCGATCTCAATCACCTGGTTTCAAACCTTCAGCCTATTGTCAATGCTCTATGTTACCTACGGGCTGGGTTTGGCATTTATCCGGGGGGAAGAAGGCTCTTCATTGGTCCTCCTGGGTTTTATATCCATTGTGATTGCCTTCCTGAATGATATGCTCTATGTGGGAAATGTTATCCAAACTGGTCATTTGATTTCCGTGGGACTCTTGATATTCATTTTGACACAGGCTTTTCTTATTTCCCTCAGGTTTTCTAAAGCTTATGACACCATTGACACTCAGCGAATAAAACTGGAACGAACAAATACCGCATATCAATCTGAGATCGAGATCAGGAAATCCGCCGAGAACGAGGTTCTTAATCATAAGGAACATCTGGAGGATCTGGTTAAAGAGCGTACCAATGAGTTACAGGTCGCTAATGAACGACTCAATGAATTATCCCGGGTTGATGGTCTTACAGGTATTGCCAATCGGCGCCGCCTCGATGAAGAACTGGATCGTGAATGGAAACGGATGATGCGTAAGAAACACCCCTTGAGTGTGGTGTTGTGTGATATTGACCATTTCAAACTATTTAACGACACCTATGGTCATCAACAGGGGGATATATGTCTCGTTAATGTTGCCACCGCCATTCGTGATTCCGTCAATCGCCCTGGAGATTTGGCTGCCAGATATGGTGGTGAAGAATTTTGCATTGTGTTGCCGGAGACAGATGCAGCAGGGGCCTGCCAGATTGCTGAAATAGTGAGACGCAATGTCAAAGCGCTCAATGTTGAACACAAATCATCCCTGGTCGGTAATGTTGTAACCCTGAGTCTCGGAGTAGCCACCATTATTCCTGATCCTGGCAGCGACCCCAGTATGCTACTAAAAGCAGCTGACCGTGCTCTCTATCAGGCCAAGGGGAATGGCCGTGACCGTGTGGAGCAAAATCTGGTCGAATAGTCATGACTATTTGCCACAAAAGTTAACACAGTTGTATCAGGTAAATGTTAAAACAGATTTAACAGCCAGGCAGGCTATCCGTCAGTACTGGTTTTTATGAATTTGAAGTAGAATACATTTCCTTGGGGTTGATTCTCATGAACTCCGACTTCTGCTCCCTGCGCAATGGCAATACGCTTTACAATAGCAAGGCCCAACCCGGATCCTTTGCGCGGTCCATCCAGAAGTTGAACACTCCGGTCAAAAATCCCACTCCGTTTGTCTTCTGGAATAGTTTTCCCAAAATCCCGGAGTTCTACCAGCGCGTATTTTGAATTATCCTCAGCCGATAATTCTATTTTATGTCCCTCGGAGGCATACTTAATGGCATTACTGATATAATTGGAAAATACTTCTCCAATAATCCGGTTGGTAGGCACCACAATAGCGTCTGGAAGGTCAATTGATAGCTCCATATTCACTGAGTGTAACTGGGAGGCAAAGGTATCAGCAACACCAAGGAGTATAGGCACGATATCCATCTCTTCCAGCTGAATGGATTCTCCCATGCTCAATTTTGATAGCGTTCCGGCATCCTCAATAACCTGTACAAGATTGTCTGAGCTTTTCTTGATAAGATCAACAATCTCATTGTCTGGAAATTCATCCTCCAGAATTTCCAGAGCACCAGAAATTACCCCTGAGGGGTTGCGGAGATCGTGGGTGATTATATCCAACAAGAGCTCTTTGAAATTATTTGCGGACATCAGCTGGGTAGAGAGTTCTCGCAGTGATTTTTCTGAAGCGATCAGATTTTCTTCAGCCAGTTTTTCTTCTGAGATATCCCGATATATACCAAAGACTTCTAACTTACCCTCCATACTCTCCATGGGTGCTCCAACAATAGAGACATGGACCAGGGAACCATCTTTTCGTTTTCGTATCCCTTCAGCTTCCTGGGGTATTCCTTGGGCGACGGCTATGGTGATTTTTTCAGCTTCACCGGTCTGATCAGGATCATTGAGCAGCTTATCTACATTCTTTCCTCGAGCTTCCTCATTGGTATACCCAAAAATCTGGGTGAACTTTTGATTAACATACTTGATGTTGCTGTGCTTATCAGCCCAAACAATGCCCTCTGGCGCATTACCAATGAGATTGTCAAGGTATCGTTTGTGCTGAGCCAATTCATCCGCAGCTATCACCTTCTGATGGTACTCCGAACGCAGGAGCTTCACAATAAATGCGAAGGCTATAGATCCAAAGAACCAATATGCCAGGGCCATCCCTATGGGATTAATATTCCCTGGGAGCAGGCCTATCAACCCTAGAATGAGTATGGTGAGTACAGTTGGAAGGAAGAAAAGATATTTATTGTAGATTAATTTCAACGCACAGTGCTAAATATTTTTTTCAATAATCTCGAGCAGCTGAGACCTGAATATGGGTTTGGTGATAAAATCATTACAGCCAGCATCCAGGCATCGATCTCTATCGGAAATAAAAGCATGGGCGGTGAGTGCAATAACTGGTAGTTCACTATAATTTGCATGTTCTCTGATCCAGGTGACCAGAGCAAGACCATCTTCGCCACCAACCAGAGAAAGATCTGTGACAACCAGGGTGATGGCAAAGGAGTCCAGGGCTTCGCGTCCTTCGCTCACCGTTGTAGCGTAATGGACTTCATAGCGATTTTTCAGGAATAAACCAAACAATCGCTGTGCGTTTTCATCATCCTCAACGATGAGAATGTGCTGCAAGTCTGATTCTGGACTGGCTGGGGACTCAACTGTTTTTGGTGGTTCCTTTACTGGACTTGCCTCGACCTCAGCGGGTTCTGGTTCAGGTTGTTCTACAGGCATGACGGCTTCATACTTGGGGAAATTGACAAAGAAGGATGAACCTTTTCCCTTTTCGCTCTCTACTTCAATCTTGATGTCATGTAGCTCAAAATTCTTTTTTGAAAGCGTTAGGCCTAATCCCAATCCCTGGTAGTCTTTGGTATAGCCCATACTCTCCTGGTTGAAGCTATCGAAAATGCTTTGCAGCGACTTTTGCGCAATACCAATTCCGGTATCTCGAATTTCCAGGAGGCAGGAGCCATCATCTTCTAGGGTGAGGAATAGATCAACCTGACCCTCGTCAGTATAAGTGATGGCATTGTCCACCAGGTTGGTTATCGCTGTATGTAGCAGGCCCTTATCACCTGCCATGAGAAATGCGGTGGAGGGTTTATGATAGATAAACCCAATTTCCTTTTTATCGGCTGCCACTTTATGATCATTGTAAATGTTCTCAATGAGCACCGATAAATTAACAGTGCTGGTTTCCAGGTGTGTTGCGCCAGCTTCAATCTGACTCAAATCGATAATGGAATGAACAGCCCTCGTCAAGCGGTCACTGTTGCGTCGAATGATATCAAAATATTCAATATCCTGATCGGAAAGGTGTCCCCGTATTCGTGCAAAAATGAGATCGATATAACCGATGATAGAGGTGAGGGGGGTTCTAATCTCATGGGACATATTGGCCAGGAAGTAACCCTTAACTTCATCCGATTTTTTAGCGGTTTTAACCGCTTCGCGCAGCTCTTCTTCAAAGCGTTTCCGGTCGCTTATATCTCTAGCGGTAGCCAGCAGTACTTCCCTGCCAAAATACTGCACCCGGTTAACCTGAATTTCCTTGGGAAATGCCTCGCCACTTTTGCGTTTTTCCCAGAATTCGTAGCGTTGCGGCTCTCCCTTAAAAGCGCGTCTCAGGAGATTCCGAACTTCATCAAGATCGTTGTAACCCTCAGCGGAAAGATCGGCCACCGTTTTGCCAAGGAAGTATGATTCTTCATAGTCATAAAAGGCGGCAGCACCCCTATTCACGGCTATGATTTTTCCACTTTTGTCCAGAATGTAAATAGCGTCACTGGTGGAATTGAAAATATCCTCATAGCTTAGTTTTGAGCGCTCAAGTTCAAGAGCCGCCTGCTTCACTTCACTGATATCTTCAATAATTCCAATGTAACTATACTTGCCCTCATCATCACTCAGCGCCGATATGGTAGCATGGATCCAGAATTTTTCGCCATTACTTCGGATGGTTTCAAGCTCACCGGTCCAGGCTCCCTTTTTGGTCGCCTGAATGAGCTCTGTGGCAATTTCATCTGTGATATTTTCAGATTTAAGCATTGCCGGAAATTCACCAATTACTTCTTCACCGATAAACCCTGTCATGGTTGTGAAGGCAGGGTTTACATAAGTAATCGACCCTTCAGAATTGGTGATGATAATGGCAGCAGGACTTTGCTCTACGACCTTTGACAATTTCTCTAATTGTGCTTGTTGTTCCTTGCGTTCACGCATGTCCCGACCGATGAGCAGAAAATTCGTGACTTTACCTTGCTCCTTCATGGGGTTGGAACTCACTTCAATGGGGATATCCTCTTCAGCCTGGGAGCGGACAAACATATCATAGCGCAGGGTTTCCGTGTTGCCCTTATCACGCAACTTTATTCGTTCATCCAACTCAGGTAAAGATCGTGGAGCAATAAATTTTTCTATATTTTGATTCACGATTTCGTTGGTCGGATATCCCAGTAATGACGAGGTGGAGGGATTGATGTAGTTGATTTCACCCTTTGAATCATGGACGATGATCATATCCTCAGCGATTTCACTGAAACGGTTGAAACGCTCTTCACTACGAGCCAGGGCTGTTTTTGCCCTTCCGAATTGACGTTGCGAGTCCATAACATGTAGTCGGCTACCTGCTTTGTTGGCTATTTCAACAAACAACCGCATGAATTCATCATTGGAAGGCATGTTCGGTGAGACGATGGCAGCCAATATCCCATAAGTCTTGTCTTCAAAAGCAATGCGGGAACTGACAATGGGTTTATTGGGAAACTTGGCACCAAGGAGACAATCTTCACAGTTCTCCATGGAATGGCTTCCTACCTTGGTTTCATCATCATCAAGTACTGAACTGATACAATGCACCAATGATCCATCTTTTTGTAGAGGAGTAATCACTTCATCTGAGCCACCATGCAACTTTGATATTTCAAGACGGATTTCAGAATTTTCATCCAAAAGTCCCGTCCAGACAAAGCTGAAGGAGGGGAATCTGGTGAGGGCTTCACAGACTAGATTTAAATAACCCTCTTCCTCATTTGCATCTTCGCTGAGATGGTTAATATCATTCAGCGCGTAGAGCATTTCATTTAGATGCTCTATCTTAGTTTCTGATTGGAATTTATACAGAGCCATTTCGATGTTTGAGTGCAAGTCTCTTTCATTAAAAGGCTTGATGATGTAGCCATAAGGAGAGGTGACTTTTGCACGCTCAAGAATACTCTTATCGGATGTCGCAGTTACATATACAAAAGGAATATCATGATCCTTCCGCAGCACATTGGCGAAGGAGATACCGTCCTCATCGCCCTTGAGCAAAATATCAATGAGGATGATATCAGGACGATTCTCAGATAGAGAAATGAGGGCATCAGCAGTGTTGTTACAAATACCAGAGACTTCATACCCCAGGGTTTGCAGCATCATGGCGCTATTCTCAGCGATTAAACGGTCATCCTCAACGATGAGTACTCTAATATTAGCCATTCAAGCTTCCCTAATGCCCCAAAGGAGGTAGATAGTGTGTAATGTGGTTTGTGTGATCTCTGCTCATGTAAAGTCTCCAATTATCTGCAAACTGGAAGGAAGACAAAATATTACCCTATGGCTTTGCTTTATCAATGCTTTTTTCTGCCTAATGCCTTATTGCTCAAGAACTTCCCACTCAAACTTCCAGCGCCATTGATCAAAATACAAATTGCCACCTTTCCACTCCGCTTCACCACGCTGACTATCAACAGTTTCTGAGCGGAAATGGGTTTTAGGAGGGGTGAAAGCCTGGCTGATATCATCGTTATAAATGATGCGATAACTGTCCATTCCACTGAGGTAAAACCACTTGAGTTTGTTATCCTCACTTTTTCGCAATCCGTAGGTGATATCCATGGGCACCCAACCAAAGGGTTCAAAATATATCATTCCCCAATCATGCATACTGTCCTTGGGTGGTTGCAGCTCCCAACCTGATTGCCATCTGGCAGGAATACCGTTCATACGGCACAAGGTGATAAACAGGAGGGTTTGTATTCCACAATCACCGTGGCCATTGGTATAGGCGTACTCTGGAATGCACTGTATTGAAGAGTACTCTCGAGCTGAGGCCCAGGGAATATTTCCATCAATCCAGGCAAAGAGCAGTTGCGCTTTGCGATAAGGATTTTGCTCATCTCCAACAATACTGGCCGATAGCTCTTTTAGAGCAGGTGTGAACACAATATGAGGTTCAACCTCACTAAGGAATTCCTCAAGCGAGGCCCTGTTTTTCAGTTCAGTGACCTGTTCTGGATCAATTTCCTGATACACTCCATGGGTACTGAGCTCGTACTCAACACTAAAATGGGTCTTTACACCGGCGACACCCTGTTTCTCAAAATATATCGTTCTTTGCATGGCATCTGGTGGTGCCAGAGTGTGTTCATTTGGAGCTGAGGCTAAAAGGGTGATTGCTTCCTGTCGACCTGGAATCAATCGGGGGTAGGGAATCCAGCACCTGACAATCTCACCAGCTGGAACTGCATCAGCATCAACGCTTAGGCTTTGCTTGATCGACAGTCTTCTGGGCTCAACATACAATTGCTTGGAACTGACAGCAGCCTCGATGATCTGGGCATTATGGACATCCAGGTCCAGTCCTGCACCGGCCCCAGAAGTAATTGTATCATCCGGATGCGCCTCGGTCCATATCCGTTTCATCTCTTTGTCAATGCGGAAAAGATTGCGGCCGGCCCATTCAAAATAGCGTTTTTCACCATCAAGCAGCATGACTTCAAGGGAGCGTTCTCTTTCCCAGCGCTCCATATCTTCATCAGTCACTTCTGGATAATATTCCTGGATATATGTCCACACTTCTTCCCGAGTAGCAACAAAATCATTTCTAACGCGATCCAGACGTTCCCGCTGAAAGCTATAGTAGGCTTGCTGGTCTGTCGGGAGGGTACCTGCAGACAGATATTCGGCGATGAGCTTGTCGGCAGCAGTAAACTCACCAGCTTCTATCAGCGCGTCGATATGATCTTGTTTACTCATCATCTCTTGCTCCACCTTTCCAGTGCTACACGTGGTACAGACTAACAGACAGAGGACTATTGTTCCTACCTGTAACCATCGGTTTGCATTGCTCATTCTTCACCCCTTTTGAATAAAAATTAATAATAATTGAAGATAGATATCGGAAATTGAAACCTGAACGGGTTTGTATCATAATTTACCTGACTCCAGCGGTTCCAATAGTTCACCCATGCACAGTCTGGTTTCCTCCATTAATGCCGGTAGATCCATGGTGGCAATGGTTTCGGCCGAGATAACCGGACCAAAACGCACGGATAGTTTACCTGGATTCAGGTGAAATGATCCTTTATTCTTCATTTTGAATACACCGGATATACCTATGGGAATGATGTCAGCCCCACTTTCTTTGGCGAAGTGGAAGGGTAATTTTTTGAAAGGCAGCAGCCTGCCATCCAGAGATCTGCCGCCTTCAGGGAGGACAGTAATATGGATACCCTTCTTCAGCAACGTCTCGGCCTGCTTGAAGGCACGCAGAGAATGCCGGATATTGTTGCGATCAATAGGGATGCTACCCATCCTGCGAACTGCTGAGCCATAGATGGGGTAATGAAACTGATGCTCTGACAAGACCCCTCTGAAATATTCAGGGATGCAGGCTTTGAGTAAGGGGATATCTATGAGGCTACTGTGATTGGCCATAAAAATAAGAGGTCGACCCTGCGGAATGGCTTCAGCAAACTCTATTTTGGGCTCACTCAGGACCAGTTTAAACAGGGTTTTGAGTCTGCGTTTTAACCAGGGGTCATATTGCTGGGGCCGTTGAACCAGAGACCTGATGATCAGGATGATGAGAACAGGGACAAAATAGCCCAGGCCAATTATCCAGAAATAAATGGAGCGTAGAATTCTCATTTCCAGAAAACATCGATCGCCTGTTTCAAGCAATCGACATCTATGGGGGAGGACCCCATCAATTCACCATCAGGAGTCAGGATTTTTGGGATGTTTGTCTCCACACGGATGTGGCTGGCCTGGAAGGTCTCCACTTCCTTCATATGTATATGCTCCCCGGTGATGATTTTTGGGAAACTACGGATCAAACCAATGCGGCCCTTGGGGCCCAGGATGGTTACATCCAGCAATCCATCATCGGTTTTGGCTGCCGGGGCCATGAGAAAATTGGCTGTGTAGCGGGTATTTGAGATTTCAACAAAGACATTCTCGCGTTCGATAACCTGGTCGTCAATTTCCATTCTGATGTGGAATGGTTTCAGCTTAAGTATGTGATAAAGGCTGCCCAGAGTATAGGAAACATTGCCAAAAATCTTCAATTTTTTGGCAGTAGCACCAATGTCCGCAACCAGACCCAGTCCCAGAATATTCAGGTAGTACCAGGTCTGACCCTCGGTAGTGAAATGACCCACATCAAACTTCCGGGTTATCTTGGTTTTAATAATATCCAGAGCCGGTTTCCAGTCATGATGGTGCAAGTCCATATCCCGTACAAAGGCATTACCTGTTCCTACTGGTAAAACCCCCAGTGGTATTCTGGTGGAAGAGTCATTTCTATAATAGCCATTGATGACCTCAAACAGGGTGCCATCACCACCCGCTGCGATAATCCCTGAATACTGAGCAAAATCAGCCTGTTGAGTCAACTCAATGCCATGACCCTGATGGGTGGTCTCCAACAGGTCATAGGGCAGGTCAATTTCTTGCAGGTACTTTTTAACATCAGGTAAAATCTTACCGGCGTATCCGTGTCCAGCCCAGGGATTGTAAATAATGAGTTGCTTCATAAATTCAGATCTTTTCGTTTGTGGTTAGATAAACAGTTCAATATAGCCAGGAAAAGATTAAAGCCTTCCCCAATAAGCCGTTTTGACTCACTTTCATAGAGTTGTTCTCAAGAGATAATTTCTATTTTAGTGCAGCATTCAAGCCCAAAAGGACTTCTGTGATGGCCGCATAGGAGGATTTTTTTAGGGCGGATGAATTGGCCTTCTTTACCGTGTTTCCGGCGGCTTTTATGTTTGACTTATTTCCCGTGGCAATAATGCGACCGCTGCTGAGATCAACCACATTCAATTTGGCTGAACCCCTGGCATAGTTGAGGGTGCCCTCACTTGATGTTTCTGAGCTCACCAGGCCTATCACAGCGTAGTCGGCTTGTGAACCAAGGGTGTTGGCCAGGGAGGGGTAGTCCTCGTAATAGAGCGCAAAATCAAGATCCTTGAGGGAGATGGCATTTGATATTTGCATGGCATCAACCACCTTGTATTTCTGACTGATAAGTGCTTTGATCAAAATTCCGTCACTCTTGGAGCGTGGTAATCTCTGGCCATCAATCTCTTCCAGTACACGCACTAAAATTTTGATGGAGGAAGCTACATCCATGCTCAGTGTGTAGTGAATGCCACTTGTAGTAAGACCTGCCAGGTCATTTCTCTCCTCTTCACTCAGCAGGGCAAGCTGTGGCAAGTGCAATTGAATTCGAATCTGGGGTGTAGGTGATGTTGCAGAGATCATTTTATCAATTCTTGCTTCAAAATGACCCCTTTTATCCGTATGGATAGTGGCTGCAAATTCAGCAGATGCACCTTCCATGGTTACCGCCAACGCAGTATTGGATGCAGGAATTTCCCTACCGTCGTCCTCATAGATCAGTCGGCCGGTTAGTGCCCCAAATAAGGCTTGATCTCGTTCGGCTTTTTGACCATCACCATCGCCCTTGATAAACCTCATTTTGTGGATCAGTTTTGAGATTTCATTACTCAACCCAGCCACTAGAAATTCAGAACTCCCATCCTTCTGCAGGTCACCTTCAAGCTGTTTTTTAATGATGGACTGGGCAACCAGGACATGACTCAAGGCGGTACTCAGGTGACTGATAGCCATGCTGATATTGTCAGCACCAAGGGCTTCTTGTGCATATGCATAGCTCGCTGTGGCAATTGCCCTGGCTTCGTTGGCTTTGCGGGTCATCTGAGCCCTGAACTCAGCTCGGGAAAGCGTGGCATAACTATAGTGCGTCTTGTTTTTTTTGTCGAAGTAACGGTCTACAATCTTGATACCCTCGATTGTGGCTTCAGCATAGGCACTTGAGAGGGACGTGAACACTTCGAAATTCTGATCGGCTGTAAAATTACCTGAGGCAGCGGTTTCCTGGTAATAAGCGCTTACTTCAGAACTGATGTTGGAACTAATTTCCTGAATAATCTCAGTGCGGGCGTTCTGATCAGCACGGAGACGATCCTCTGCGGTGGTTCCGGTCTGATCTGCGACTCCAATACCCTGGTAGAGTTGAGGTGCTGTTGGCGTGCTATCAACCCAGGCAGGTCGTTTAGCTGCTGAAATTACGGTTATACTGCTAAGCAGAATGATCAGTATTGTTCGGATTCTATTGGTCATATCTCTCTCTTTGCTGAATTCAAGCAAATATAATGTGTTGAGATGCCAATGGACACAACTCAACAGCCCTATGGCATAAATTTCAAAGTATTAAAAAAGGAGGAATATCGTGTTAAAATATTCCCCCTTGACTATTAATTCTGTCACAAATCCTGCATTAATGTGGATTTGGCCAGGATTTATTTTAGGTGAACCATTTTCCGGGTGGCCTGATATTCTGCTGATTGAAAATTGATCAGATAGATACCGCTGGCAACGCGCAGACCTCGGTCGTTTTTCCCTTCCCAACTGATTTCATGATAACCAACTGGATGTGCATCCGAATGGATCAACTCCTTCACCTGTCGACCAGTCATATCGTAGATCACGACTTTTAGACCTGTAGGCTCAGGAATATCAAATTTGATGCGAGTGTGCCCGTTGAATGGATTTGGATAATTCTGGGAAAGATTGAATCGGGTGGGCGCTTCACCAATTCCCTCATCATTGGACGCCAGATAGTTTTCATCTCCTACCAACACTTTCAGGCGATAGCTAGCACCGGAACTAAAAACCTTCTGGGTGAATTGATTGTCGTCGTTCTCTCTAAGGGCATAACGGAGATCAAGATTCAGGACTTTGATCATGTGACCTTCTGGAAGGTCTCCAGATTGATCCAAACTGAGCAGAATGTCTTCCTGCGCTTGTCCGGTTTCCAGAGTAAGCGTCCAGGAGTTACCTTCAGTAGTTACTGCCTGGAAATCACCGCTATAAATCCCATTCAGTTCACCCCAGTCCTTGTGTTCGCTATATAGCTGAACCCGATCCGGATACATGGGGGGCGGTTTGGGTTGATCGCTTATGTCACCTGAATTTTCTGCATCATTGAATACACCGATGTAATTATAGCGATCCCGATTTTCACCATTTTCTGCGGAAATTTGCAATACCCATTCATTTGCTTCCAGAGCAAAGAGACCATTGCCACGCTTGGCCGTAGTACTAACGGACTCCCGAGGTGGAAAGCGTAGAATGCTGCCACCAGAGAAGGTTGAAATGAAATAGCCGCCAAACGGCTGCATGACCGTAGCGGGCTGCCATTCATTTTCAAGCCACTCATAAGCAATTGAACCCTGGACAACACCAGGGCTGGCAGCATAGACATCACTCCAGGAAACAGGGAAGTAATAGGGCGTTCCCACCTGATTCCAACCCTGATCCAGGGAAATGAGATAATCTTCATTGGTTTTTACCGAGATACTGGAGTCCAGTGTAATAACCTGTCGCTCCCCGGTGATCAGCCAATAGGCATTTCCCGGTTCAAAGGTGAAGTTGTCATTCTCAGACAATTCGACATAGGTACCATTTATCCAACGGAAAAGACGCCAGTCGTTAATGTCATATCCACTGATTTTCTGCTCAAGAACTGCTTTCACATTTTTCTGAAACATATCTGAGGGAACTGAAATCATGTCGTATTCTTCAGCGATAAAGGTTTTAGGGGGGAGCGAAGGCAGGGTAACCCGAACAATGGCTGGTACATCAGGAGCTGTTGCTGGCATGACATGCTCATTGGCCCCGTCAAAGGCCTTGATGTAGTATTCCACACCGCGGTTCTGCACATATGCAGATGGTATTTCTCCGCTGTATAGACCTGCTTCAAATTCCATGTCAGTACTATCATAGACTGCTTTTCCACCTTGCCGATAATACAGACGGACCCAACTGATCTGGTTGTTATCCGTAATGGGTGCCGAAATCCCAATTGCAGTATTCTCGGAAGTCCCCACATTTTCAATCAGATCAGGATCAAATGCAATGGTCGGTGGCTCATCATCTACACCGGTTCCAGTGATATGGAGGGTATCGTTTTCTGTATTACTCAGGATTACAACTTCACCCACATATTCAACCGGGATAGCCGGGGTGAAGGAAATGGTGAAGGCACGTTGACCACCAGCAGGGTTTATGTTGAAGGAACTGGGTGATATGGTCACCACTGTATCCAGAGAACTTGAGACCTGGAAGGCAGATATTTTAAGTGTATCGCTCCCAAGGTTGGTAACGATAAGTGATTGGTTACTACTGGTAGTAACTCCAATTTCACCAAAATTGTATGTGTCACTTGACAAAATCATATTGGGGAATACGCTGGAGCCACTCAGGGTTAGTGTGATCTGAGGGGAATCTGGGTCGTCATTGAAAATGACCAATTCTCCACTATATCGCTTTGATTCTGTAGGTGTGAAGGTCACGCTCAATGGTAAGAATGCAGATGGGTTAATTGCCTGAGCCCCAGTGAGGGAGCTGGTGAATGCAGGTTCATCAATGCTGATATTACTGATGTTGAGAACTTCATTTCCACCATTGTGGATATTGAGGGTAATCTGAACCGGCTCATCATCCAAAGCGACATTTCCAAACGCAAGGGTATCCCTGGTAACGTAAATATCCGGTACCGGAATCACCGACCCGATTCCTGTTACATGAATAGGATAAGCGGGGAAATAGGTATCGTTTGAGATAAGATATACCGTATCGGTATAAGTCTGACCAGCTGAAGGATCAAAAGTGATATCTACATCCACATATTCACCCGGGATAACGTTGGGATTGGAGATGGGAGCATAAAATGCCGCATCGGTGCTGGTAACACCGGATAGTACCAGATCTTCATTTCCAATGTTACTTATCCGTACACTTTGAGTGGCACTGGAGATGGTGTGTACAGTACCAAAATCTAGACTATCCTGTGAAACAGTCATGACGGGAGCTGTATCCAGTCCCACACCTTGCAGGACTATTTGTTTATCCACATCGTTGTTGGCTATGGTCAGGATCGCTGGATGAGCGCCTTCAGGATCCAATGGTGTGAATGTGATATCAAAGGTCACCGAATTTGAAGGCAGGATCGTTTCACCTGTCCACTCCGTGGTATATGCTGCATCCGTAAAATCCAGACCGGTTATATCCAGATCAGCATCTCCAATATTGGATATAGTCAGGCTTAAGGTTCTAAACTCCCCGATAAACATGGCACCAAAATCCAGTGTATCCAGATTGGAAGTGATTTGAGGTCTGGTCTCAACGGTGAAGGGCTGAGAACTAACGGGCCCCCAAGCATTTTTAGAATTCATAAATCGTACGAACAATGTGTAGTTGCCTACGTCTTGAGCGCCTACCGAAGCCATGCTGGCCGAAGCTTGAACTGCTTCCTCAGTAGTATTGAATGCTCCATCAAGAGCGGAAAAGGGAATACCTCCACCTGCCGGTGTCGTGGGGTTGATATAGTATTCAGCGGCGGCTATGGTGGGCTGTGCATCTTCACTCACAACAAAATAGTTACCGCGGGCGGGTCCCCACTGCCCATCTCCACGCTGGAGTCTCAGGTAGACGACATGCCCACCGAGATCCAGGCCTTCGGCACTAACGGGCAGGTCAAATTCTTCCTCTGCCTCATCGTAGGCTCCATCCTCAGGTGCTTCAATGGCGACACCTTCACCTACTCCCGGATCCACATCAATAAAATATTCAGCTGCCATAATCGTTTGATTCGATTCCGATTGCTCTACAAAAAATCGGGTGGTTCTCCAGGCTCCCCACTCTCCATTGGAGTGTTGAAATCTGAGCCCCAGGTTCTGGAGACCACTTACCCCTGCAGGGATGGAAACATCTGATAGGGCAATGGTTTCATTCAGTTCATCAAAATCCCCATCCTCTGGGCTCTCAATGGTCACCAGTGTGGCACTTTCCGGGTCGTCTCCTATATAATATTGTGCAGATTGAATAAAAACGATGTCTTCAGTGCCTTCAGTGCTTTCAACGATAAACATGGCTGAGCTTGTGGGTCCCCAGCCTGCTTCAGGGCTATACATTCTAATAAACAATCGATGTACCCCAGGAGTAGCATCCGTGAGGTCAAAATCAGTGCCGACGCTTACATTGGTGTTTGTCCCATTTAAAGTAAGGCTGGTTCCTGCGCCAAAACCAGGGTCTGTATCTACAAAGTATTCTGCAGCGCTGATGGTGAAGGCTGTGGTGGTATCGGCAACGAAAAATGGATAACCCAGTGGGGCTCCCCAGCCAGATCCATCTGCGAACATTCGAGCATAAATTATATGAATACCTGGTTCTAATCCATCTGTCTCGATACTGGAAGCTGTTCCTGTGGCAACTCCATCCTCATTGGAAACGGTCAAATCTTCATTGTTTCCAGGGCCTGCGTCAGCATCATCGATGAAATACTCACCGGCAGAAATTTGGTATTCCTCCATGGGTGAAGTAATGAAAAATGGATGACCACTGACAGGTCCCCAGCCATGGTTTGCGGCATAAAACCGAGAATAAATAACATGCATACCTGCCGATAGGGTAGTGGTTGCAATGTTGGTGGCTGTGCCAGTAGCAATACCATCTACAACGTTCAAGTTCAGCCCTATGTTTTCACCAGGTCCGTCATCGTTATCGTCGATGAAGTATTCCCCGGCTGTAATACTATACTCTTCCCGTGGTGTTGTTATAAAGAAAGTATTACCCTGTACGGGCCCCCAGCCATGGTTCTCTGCAAAAAAACGTGAAGAAATAACATGGATACCTGCCGAGAGAGTGTTGGTGGCTATGTTGGTCGCTGTACCGGTGGCAATACCACCTACAACATTCAAGTTCAACGCTGTGTTGCCACCTGGTCCCTCATCGTTTTCATCAATGAAGTATTCTCCGGCTGTAATACTGTACTCTTCTTGTGGCGTTGCGATAAGGAAAGTATTCCCCTGGACAGGACCCCAGCCATAATTATCATCATATAAACGGCAATAAATCATATGCAGGCCTGTTGAAAGTCCAGATGTTGAAATGTTATTAGCTGATGCCATGGCCACTTCATCAGTGATGTCAATATCCATAGGGGTATTTAACCCTGGAGCAATATCATCATTGTCAAAGAAATACTCGGCTTCCGTTATAGTACCGTGCAGGGCAAAGGGGAGACACATCATCAGAACTGACAAAGCGAAAAGGAGTCTGTGTTTTTGAATGTCTATCATATAGATCTCAATCTTATTAAAAGGAAAACCCTAAAAGTACTACTCTCCAATCCGACCAGTTGCGTTGATGGTGATGGTACCATTGGGAGAAACAGTGGTTGGATTGACCGAGATGGAATTTACCACTGGAATAGTGGGCGCTCCGGTGGTTCCAATGGGAAATTTCCAGCCATAAACGCCAGGATCGTTACGACTTCCGTCGAGATCAAAATAATCAAACAGGGGATTGCCTCCGTTTACACAGGGGGAAGCGCTTTCCAGATGAAAATCAAATTCATCCTCATCATATGATAAATTGGTATAGGTGTCATTATCGTCAAAGTTGACAAAATCAGGATCTTCCAGTATGGGTTCAATCCCCGTCGCACCGTTGTTACTATTATTAAAAAAGCAATTATAGCTAATAGAGGGAGAGCCACCCTGGGCATATATCTGGTTGCTGGAACCATTCATGAATATGTTATTAATGATGGTGGCACCGGTAGTGTTGTAATAAACACCGATAGCATTGGACACAAAAACATTGTTGCATACCATGGTATTGGTTGTGGAGACCAGATATACAGCACCGTACCAGCTACAATTAAAGAAAATATTGTTATTTACGGTTACATCGACTGAAGCGCCAATGCTGATACCAGGTCTGTAACTTGATCCATGGAATCCTAGAATGTTGTTCCTCAACGTATCAGCTGAGACTCCAGCGGCCAATGAGATGGCCCATCCTTGATGGGCTGCATTGGAAATATGGTTTTCCTCAATGATCATATCGCTGGCTGAAACAGCAATGAGAGGGTTTCCAGATCCATTAATTCTGAACCCCCGTAGGGTGGAACCATCTGATCCATCTGCGAAATTAAACAGATTGGTGGCGGTTGAAATCAAGGTACCCCCTTCATCATAACCTGAGCCCAACATATGTAACTCTTTATCAATGGTCACCACACCAGTTTCAGCACTGACGATATGTGTACCACTCATAACCAGAACTGTATCACCGTCAGATGCTGCATCGACTGCGTCATACATATTTGTGTAATCACCCCCACCGGCAAGGTCTACAACAATGGTTTCCGCGTACAGTCCGCTCAGGGCAAAAAATATGGTAAAAAGGGCTAATGATTTTTTCATGATGGGCTCTCCCAATACTCTAATGTTCAACTTAATTTCCAAAACGACCAATGACCTCAATGGAAATGGTTCCACCGGGATCAACGCTGGAAGGGGTCACTGAAATGCTATTAATGACCGGCATGCTGGGAGCGCCATTATCAGAACTCCAGGGATACAGCCAACCATAAACCCCAGGGTCATTTTGACTCCCGTTTGCATCATTGAAGTCCACCAGCTCGTAGCCACCATCAATAAGTGGGGACTCATCCAGAAGATGAAAGTCAAAATCATCTTCATCCACGGAAGTCATGGTATAGGTATCATTCTCATCAAAATTCACAAAATCTGGATTCTCCAGAATTGGATTGGTTCCGGTAACTCCATCAGTGGTATTGTTGAAAAAGCAATTGTTGAAGATTATGTCGGCACCGGTATCATTGTATATCCCATATGAGCAATTCATGAAAATATTATTAACGATGGTCATTACTCCATAGCTTCTTACTGCATATTGAGAATGAAGAAAAATGTTATTTGATACAACCGAATTGGTTGAGTTGTATGCGTATATTCCACCATTATTCGAGAAGTAGGCCATGATATTGTTGGATATGGTTGCATCTATACAACCATTCAAATGAATTCCATAGCGGTGTGAGCTGCTGGGATTAAACAGGAGGATGTTGTTTCGTATTGTATCTGCAGAAACGCTTGAACCAATATGCATCAGGAATCCCTGACTTTGGGCGTTGGTGATATGGTTCTCCTCGATAATAACTTCATCGGCAGCGATTTGGATTAAGGGCGACCCGGCTCCATATAGGCGGAGACCACGCAATGTGGAGCCGTCAGCATTAGCAGTAAAATCGAACATTTGTGTACTGGCAAAAATATAGGTGCCGCCATTTTCGACAGCATCATAGCCCGAGCCCAAGATATGCAGCTCTTTATCCACCAGAATACGACCCTCAGTTGTAGGTAATTGGTAGGTTCCAGATGAGATCAAGACGGTATCACCTGCACTGGCCTCATCCACCGCAACATATATGGATGTATAATCACCCCCACCGGCCAGATCCACGACATGAATCTCCGCAAATAAATATTGAGTGAGAATTGAGAGGAGAAGTAGTCTAATAGTTAGTTTCATGAGTATGCTCCTTGAACTGATATTAATAAATTTCTTATTCTGGTGGGCTTGGAGGCTCTGGTAGCCCTGGCTCTTCTGGTTGGAGTAGGAGATATGCTACTGTTCCTACGGTCACAATCCCCCCACCAGTGAGGTACATCCACAGCTTGCTCTTCTTGCCAGCCATACGATCCCCTAATTTGCCCATGAGATTCATGAGGCCAGACCAGCTCCCCTTATAGCTCTCTGAAATACTCTTGGCGTAGGCACCTGTGGTACAATTGATCATTCTAATGTCAATAGAATAGACCCCTTCCTTGAAACCAACATAGCCCAATACAACCAGCTCTGCGCCCTGTCGCTGGCCAATTGCTACCGCGACTTTTTCGTCTTGCTTTGTAGATTCAGCAACACTTTGAGGGTTCGCAAGGGCCTCCATGAGTTTCTTCTCCAGGTCTTCGTCAGTCTCCTGATCGAAACCATCGGTGGTCTGGAGCGCAATCTCCTGATCCACACTTTCAAGGTCTTTTCGTTCCATAACCTGGAATTTGTTGGTCTGTGCCAGGCGACTACGAAATCTCTCAGACAACTGCTGGATATCGGTCTCGACAATTCCTCCAAAAGACTTCAAATCCATGATTACAATCTTTTGCTGTCCAAAAACGACAGTTGCCAATAACAGGTATAGGAAAATGGTTTTAAAAATTCTTGATGGCATGCTCAACCCAGTTTGTAATTTATGCAATATTAAAGGATGCCTGTTGTCCTGAAGGTTGCTTTGCCTTTCTATATGCATACAGCAACGCCAGCAATTTCCCCCTCAAAAAATTGTGCATCCAGGTCTCTTAACCCTTTGTTGATGGGAAAAATTATTCTGCCCCTACGTTAATGCAAGCATAAATGCCACAGGTACTCCTGGAATCGATGTGTATCACACACGGGGTTTTGCTTTGGGCCACAGTGACCCGATTGGCGCAATGCTATGCTTGATTGTGAGGGACGCAAATCTTAGCTTCGTGAGCTTCTTCAACTCTGATGAAGCAAGCATGATTTTAAAGAAGGAAGCACAATGGATCTACAAGCAATACTTTCCAGTATTGACGTCAAGGCTGATTGGGTCGGTCTACGCTACGTCAAAGAAAATACAGGATTCCGTCTGGTTAGAGATGGTAAACCTGAAGCCAATACAAGGGAATCCAAACAGGGGATAATGGTTGAAGTGCTGGTGAATGGCCAGTTCGCTTACTATGGAACCAGTCGCCTAGACTCCGCAGGCATTCAAGCCGCGGCAGAGCGTGCTGTTAAACTGGCAGACGCCGCTTCAAAATTCAGCCTGCATTCATTCGGCGTGGAGGCTCGCCCGGTTGCAAAAGGCAGCTATCGTTCGCCATATCAGACACCTGCAGATGCATTTTCGCCAGGTGAGTTATCTGAATTATTGGTGAAAGCTACTTCAGAGCTGAAAGTCTCTGACAAGATAGTCAATACCAATGCCATGGCACGGACCGTAGAAACCGAATCTCACTTTGTCTCTTCTAATGGCAGTGATGTGGAACAACAATATCTCATGATTTCCGCAGATTACTCCGCCATTGCGCACGAAGGTGGAGTGACTCAGAAGCGAACGGATGGCGGTCTTCTGGCCAAGAGCTATCAAGCAGGTATGGAAGTCTTTAACGAGGCAGATGTATTGGCCCGTTGCCGGAATATTGGTGCCGAAGCGGTAGAGCTGCTTACTGCCGATGAATGTCCCACGGGAACCATGGATCTGTTACTGGCCCCTGATCAAATGATGCTTCAAATTCATGAAAGTGTTGGTCACGCCCTGGAAATAGATCGCATCCTGGGTGATGAACGCAACTATGCCGGCTGGAGCTTTGTCCGTCTGGATGACTTTGGTAAACTGCAGTATGGTTCAGACCTGATGAACATCACCTTTGATCCCTTCGTGGAAAATCAATTCGCCTCCTATGCCTATGATGATGGTGGCTTGAAGGCTGAGAAGGAATTCCTGATTAAGAATGGCCTCTTGCTGCGTGGTCTGGGCGGTATGGAAAGTCAGCTCCGCTCAGGAATAAATGGCGTTGCCAATTTTCGGGCCAGTTCATGGAATCGAGCCCCTATTGACCGCATGGCCAATCTGAATCTTGAAGCAGGTGATTCCAGCTATGATGAGATCATCGGATCCGTAGAAAAGGGCGTTTTTATGACCTCCAACCGATCCTGGTCCATTGATGATTACCGCAACAAATTTCAATTCGGCTGTGAGTACGGAAAACTTATCGAAAATGGGAAAATTACCAGAACAGTGAAGAATCCAAACTATCGTGCTATTTCAAACCCCTTCTGGCGTAGTCTGAAAAAAGTCGGTAACAAAGATACATTCGAAATTTATGGTACTCCCTTCTGTGGGAAAGGTGAACCGAATCAAATTATCCGCGTTGGCCACGCCAGCCCATTATGTCTGTTTGATAAAGTGGAGATTTTCGGTGGAGCTTAATTGCTAACATACGAATTCAATCAGATCACCAGGTAAAAATTTAATAGAGGACCCAATGGAAAAATTATTTCAACAACTAAATAAAGCCATCATGGACAGCCTACAGGAAGGTGAATACCTGAGCCTGGGCTATGGGGGTGAAAACAGCAATTTCACAAGGATTAATGCGGCAAAAGTGCGGCAAATAGGCAATGTCGATGAAGCAGACTTAACTTTTAATTTTATCTTGAATGGCAGACGCTGTTCAGGAGGTATATCATTATCAGGCGATGCCGAGGAAGACTTGAATCGGTCATTGACCGAGCTGGGACGCCTGCGAGCAGAAGTCGTGCAACTTCCCGAAGACCCCTATCTGGTACTCCCCGATAGCACCGACACCAGCACCAATGTAAAACATGGTGATCTTCCAGATTCAGAAGAAATTCCTGCAAAACTATTGCCTGCCATGGGCTCTGCTGACCTGACCGGTATTTGGGCTTCAGGACGGATATACCAGGGCAGTGCCAATTCAGCAGGTGGGTATCACTGGTTTGCCACGGATTCCTTTTCATTGGATTATTCCCTGATAACTCCTGCAGAAAAAATGGTCAAAGCCACCTTTGCCGGTACCCATTGGGATCAGGAAGCGTATACAGGCTTTCTGGCTGACTCAGTCAATAAACTTAAGCTCATGTCCTTGCCACCAAGAAAGATTGAACCGGGTAGCTATAGAACCTATATAGCTTCAGCAGGAATCTCTGATATTCTCTCCATGTTTTCATGGGGTGGTGTCTCAGAAGCGGCCATTCGACAAAGCGAGAGCTGTCTGGGAAAAATGCGTAATGAGAGCAAGAAATTATCTGAGTTGTTCACATTGTCAGAGGACTTCAGCTCAGGATTCGCCCCGCGGTTTAACGGTAATGGGGAAGTAGCACCAGAAAAAACAGTGCTGATTGATAAGGGTGAATTAATCAATACCCTGGTCAGTTCACGAACGGCCAAAGAGTACAATATTGAATCAAACTATGCCTCTGGAGATGAGGGCCTGAGGGCACCGGTTATGCGTGCTGGAAGCCTCAAGGAAGCTGATGTATTGAAGGCCTTGGGAACTGGTGTCTACTTGTCAAATCTCCATTATTTGAATTGGAGCGATATGATTGGTGGTAGAATAACCGGTATGACCCGCTATGCCTGTTTCTGGGTTGAAGACGGTGAAATTGTTGCCCCAATCGAGAATATGCGTTTTGATGACAGTATCTATAGTTTTCTTGGTGAAAACCTGGAACAGGTTACGGATACAACCCATGTTAATCCAGATGTTGGCACCTACGACGGGCGCGAGCTGAATGCTGTAATTTGTCCCGGAGTGCTCCTTAAATCGTTTGCCCTAACTTTATAGGTCGATATGCCAAAATCTAAAGCCAATCATCGCTATCTATTGATCGTGAACCCTGAAGCGGGTAGTCGCACTACCATGAAAGCTCTGCCTGAAATCGAACGCCTGATGCGGGCTCGCAAAGCTGAGTATGCATTTCACTTCACCAAAGAGCGTGATCATGCCACAGAATTGGTCAGGGAAGTAGGCAAAGAATTTGACGTCATTGTTTCTGTGGGAGGTGATGGCACTATCAACGAAATCGTCAATGGAATGCCAGATTTAAATAAGCCACTGGGAATCTTACCCATTGGGACAGGCAACGATTTTGCCCGGAGTTGTTCAATGAAAATCGGTGATCTGGAAAATGCGGTTGATGTTCTCCTGGCTCACGATGTAAAAAAACTTGATGTGGGTGAGGTCAATGGCCGTCGCTTTATCAATGTCATGGGTCTGGGATTTGAAGGCAGGGCCAATGATATTGGCAAAATGCTACCCTTTCTACACGGTGCTCCCAAATATCTCATCGCCATCGGTGGAACCTATCTGACTTACAAACGCATGCCCTTGAAAGTGAAGTTCAATGATGTCGTGATCGATGAGCGGGTGTTTCTCATGAGCATTGGTAATGGCTGGAATGTGGGTGGAGGTCTACAACTCACACCTAAGGCCAGGTTGGATGATGGCTTGTTTGATATTTGCTATGTGCAAAATATTTCCCGGCTGAGGATTCTGCAGGTGTTCGCAAAACTGTATGATGGTACCATTAATGAAGTCCCTGAAATGGAAATGCATCAGACCAAAGAACTTACCATCGAAAGTGAATTGCCAATTCCGGCACATATCGATGGTGAATCTTTCAATCCTGTACAAAAAGAATTTAAAGTTCGTATTATTCCCGGTGCGCAAGAGATCATCGGAAACTGGTCGGCTGACGAAAGGTTTGATGTATAAACCTTGAATAAAAATACAGAGGTGATAGTGATGAAGCGTTTGTTGTTAGTGTTATTGGTATTGATGATGGTTACGAGTGTATTGTTTGGCCAAAATCTAAAACCATATACCATGGGAGCACAAAGCTCAGAAAGCCTGGAGAGTGTCAAGGATAAAACTCGAGCAGCTCTGGTAACTGCAGGATTCACAGTTCTGGGTGAATATCAACCCGCTGTGGATGAAAACCGTTGGATTTTTGTGATTAATGCTCCTGAAATGATCAGCGCTATCCAGGAATTCGGTGAATTGACGGGCTTTGCTGCAGCGCTACGGGTTGGACTCACTATTGAAGAGGGCATGGTAAACATCTCATACACAAATCCCATTTACCTTGGGAACGCCTACTTTCAGAAAAAATTTGGGGATGTTGAAAAATACTTTGCTGAAATCGATACGAAATTGATCGCTGCCATGTCTGAATTGGGGACTGTCAAAAATGAAACCTTTGGGGCTGAAGAAGGCATGTCCGCCAAAGATGTGGGGCATTACCATTATATGTTTGGCATGGAATATTTTGAGGATGTTGTAGAATTGACAGAATTCTCAAGTTATTCAGTTGGCAAGAGCATAATTGAATCAAAGGTATCCCGGGGTGGAGATACAAAGCTGGTTTATTCCTATGAAATCCCCGGTCAGGATTTAAAACTTTACGGTATTGCACTAAGTGGAGAAACAGGAGAAGAACATTTTCTGCCCATCATAGATATCGGCACTCCCAAGCATACAGCATTTCTGCCCTATGAGATTCTTCTCATGGGCAATACAGCTGTCATGATGCATGGCCGCTATCGTATCGCCCTGGCCTTCCCTGATCTCACCATGACAACTTTTTCAAAGATTATGTCAACTCCTGGTGATATCGAAGATCTCATGAGGTCAGTCACTGAATAAGTTAGGAGTTAGGATTCGGGCATCCTCAGTCCGTCATCCTGAGGCGAATGCCGAAGGATCTTGATCCTGGTGCGACCATCTTGAGGTGCACTGCCCAGGGTCCAGGACCCTTTGGCCTTGCAGACAGGCTCGGGTGACCACTTCCAAGTCTTTGCGAGGAACGAAGTGACGACGAAATCTCCTTCATTCTCCAAGAAAAATCTCCTCACCAGGGCAAGGGATTAAGCATTTCCATTAACTAAAGTATACGTCCCTCGACTCGAGTCTTCGCTCCTCTGGAGCTTCGCCCACGCAGGCCGCTCGGGATGACGAGGAGAGATACTAAAAATTTAATTGATTGTGTTTCCGAGGATATAAAAGAGTTTTTCTTACTTCTTACTTCTTACTTCTTACTTCTTACTTCTTACTTCTTACTTCTTACTTCTTACTTCTTACTTCTTACTTCTTACTTCTTACTTCTTACTTCTTATTGGTGTGCATGCGGATGCTTCATTAGTGAGT
>JAERTH010000027.1 GCA_016844955.1 Fidelibacterota bacterium
TTTTAGGGGAAAGGTCAGAATGTCTATCAAACGATTCAATTAGGTGATCAAATCTGGATGGCTGAAAACCTACAAGTAACACACTATAGAAATGGTGATCCAATATTACTGATAACTTCAAACGGAGATTGGCCTTATGCAACGGGCGGACAATACTGTTACTACGACAATGATCAAGCCAACTCAAGCAACCATGGTGCTCTCTACAATGGCTATGTCGTAAGTGATAGTAGAAATATTGCGCCCGAGGGGTGGCATGTACCCTCCGATGAAGAGTGGAAACAACTTGAGATGTTTCTTGGGATGAGCCAAGATGAGGCTAACGCCACTGATTGGAGGGGAACAAATGAGGGGAGTAAGCTTGCCGGGAATTCAGATCTATGGGTCAGCGGCGACCTCGTGAATAATGACGAGTTTGGTTCGAGTGCGTTTGCAGCCGCTCCAGCTGGATATAGAGATTGGGGTACAGGATCTTACGCACTCATGAATAGTGTTATTCATTTTTGGACATCTACAGAGTACGCGAGCAATCTTGCGTGGACTAGAACACTTTGGTATGCACATTCAGAAGTAGAACGCAATTATGACTATAAACTTTCTGGGTACTCCATCAGGTGTATTAAGGATTCTTAGTCAGCTCTATTCACCTCCTATATCAACTTAGCAACGACCTGCACTACCTTAGAGTATAGCGCTGTATTCAATGGAACTGATTCAAGTGGTTTAGTAATTGCACACATGGTGCACATGGCAAACCTACTACCCCTGTAATCTACTGACTATCAGTCCGATACAGGAACCAACAACGGGATTAGTTATCCCCTGCTACCTTACGAGGGCAGCAATACATGTCGCTATATATCAATTTTGGCGACACGTTATATGGACATGTCGCCAGCAACGACACGTCGAGAATACATGTCGTTATTTTGTCCATATAGCGACATGTTATTAGGAAACCGACTGGATCCCTCTTACTTTGAGTTGAATCGATAGAAGCAGAGGAGCAACCATGTCCCCAGGATTCAATCCGGAGAAGCCTTACAACAACCTACCACCACTTCCACCTTCCAAGGACGTGGAGACAAAACTGATATTGAGGAAAGCGGCTTCTTGCGCTCGTGCGATCGGAGAGTTGAAAGGTATTGCTCGTACGATCCCAAATCAGGCAATCCTAATTGATTCCCTTATTCTCCAGGAAGCCCAGTCCAGTACAGAGATTGAGAATATCGTAACAACGACTGATGCCGTCTATAAAGCTTTCAGCTCAGGAACGGCGCAGACTGACCCGGCAACCAAGGAAGTCCTGCGATATCGCGAAGCCCTGTGGCATGGGTACAATCGATTGAAGAATAAGCCAATTCTAAGCACAAATCTGTTTGTTGATTGTGTGCAGATTCTAAAGGAGAATCAAGCTGGCGTCCGAAGGACACCAGGCACTCGAGTTATAAATGAGAGTACCAGGCAAATTATCTACACACCTCCAGAAGGCGAGAGTGTTATTCGGGACAAACTTGCACAGCTGGAGAAGTATATCCATTCTGATGATGGCATGGATCCGATCATCAAACTGGCTCTAATTCATTATCAATTTGAAGCAATCCACCCATTTTCGGATGGAAATGGACGAACAGGCAGAATCATCAACCTGCTTTACCTGGTTCTCAATGGTCTTCTTGAATATCCCGTTCTATACCTCAGCAAGTACATTATTGAGCACAAAAATGATTATTACCGGCTTCTTCGTGAGGTGACGATGGAGCAAGCTTGGGAACCCTGGGTAGAATATATGTTGACGGCAGTGGAAGAGACTGCCCTATTCACCCTCGATCGGATCATCTCCATCAAATCATTATTGGATAAGACCATCGAAAGAGCAAGAGCGGAACTTCCGACAACGACCTACTCAAAAGAACTTGTTGAGCTACTTTTTGAACGTCCCTATACAAAAGTCCAGCATGTCGTTGAAAAAGGGATTGTTAAGCGCCAGGCAGCTTCCCGCTACCTGAACGCACTCGAAGAGATCAATATTCTCAGAAGTCAGAAGGTTGGAAAAGAAGTCCTCTTCCTCAACGTTGAGCTTTACGCTTTGCTAACGGGAGACTAGCATATATCGATAATGCACGTTTGCCGATTCATTACCAGAGGAGTCGCCATGGCAAATCAAATTCCTATAACCCGTGAAGAACTATATGAGGCAATTTGGTCTAAGCCAGCAATAGCTGTCGCCAAGGACTATGGGATCTCAGATGTCGCTGTAGCCAAGATTTGTAGGAAGCTGGATATTCCGAAACCTTCACTAGGATACTGGGCCAAGAAAAAGTATGGTAAACGGGTTCGGCAAAAGCCCCTGCCACCATTAAAACCTGATACCCCAGATAGTTATACTATACATCCGACTGAATCAGATGGGCTCCCGAAAGAGATACAAGACATCATCGACCAGCAGCGAGACTTTGAAAACGATGAAGCAAACCTGATCACTGTCAAAGAATCGCTCCGGGGATCTCACTCTTTGGTCAGCCAGACATCATCGAATTTGACTAAGGCCTATAAGGATATGTACAGGCGATTAGAGCTTCGCAATGAAGGTTTGGATATCCTGGTAACCAAGGACAGCACCCGTCGTTCATTACTGATCATGGACGCACTGGTAAAAGCCCTTGAGCACCGTGGATATCCAGTAAGCATTGAAGAGGGCTCTACAACAGCCCTAGTACAAGATTGTAAAATATCATTTGGAATCACGGAAGCCGTCAAGCGGATTGAACTCACCGAGGGCATTGAAGTAGAGTACTCTTGGGAGCGGGAGTGGGAATACTTGCCAACAGGAAAACTAAGTCTTGAGATCAAGGAGAGTTTCCATGGTCAGAAAGCAATCAGAGATGGGAAGACCCAGCAACTGGAGAATTGTCTCAATCGGTTCATTCTCCTTCTGGTGAAGGCTGCTGAGATCATGAAGATCGAGAAAGTGGAACGCGAAGCGAGATGGCGTGAATACGAAAAAGAACGTGAGATCGAGCAGCTAGCACGCTGGAAACGTGAATTGGAGAAAGTGCGAACTGAACAGCTCTCCAAATCTTCGGCAGAATGGCAAAAGTGTCTAATGATGCGAGCATACATTTCAGCTGTTAAAGCCAGTTCAGAAGCCCAAGGTGATCAACCAGGAATCAATAGCTGGATAGAGTGGGCTACCGAGAAACTTTCCTCATTGGAATCTCAGTTACTAAAGCCAGAGTTGGTCGAACTAGATTCTATAAAAACGCACTCATACTGGTAGTTTTCTGCACACATAGTGCACACACCAGAACCATCGACCTTGTAACTCACTGATTATCAACTCACTACAGAGACACACAACGGGACTGAAAATCCCCGTGTCGGCGGTTCAATTCCGTCCCTGGCCACACCCCCGCAACCCCAGTACCACAACGGTTTCTGGGGTTTTTTGTATCTTGGATCACACTATATTCCAATACATTATTAGGAGCTAAAATGGGCTGTTTTAGTACATTTTGGTATATCAATTGCACACATAGCGCACACACGTTATAGATGATTCATTCAGGCTACCTTACACCATCCGCTCTCAAGCGATTCAGAAACTTTAGATGCAACAATAGCTCTACATTGTTTTCATCATATACGACACCCTGTAGAGCCGATTAATCACGGGCTTAGATCATACATATAGATAGCCTGAAATTGGCTAAACCCCTTCGATGCGAACAAGTCTCGACTGGACTCATTCCAAGACCAAACATCAGCAAGAATCCGAGAAGCCTTTGCACTGCGTGCTTTATCTATCACCTCATCGATCATATTCGCAGCGACTCCTCGCCTTTGGAATTGAGGATCTACGGCGATTTGGTCAATTATCAGAAAGGCTGATTCTTGGAGATAGACATTTTCTTGCAGCACATGTTCAAACCAGACCAGATAGCCCACTACACTTGATTCATATTCGGCTACCAGAACCTCTTTTTGATTCCTATCGCTCTCAAGTAAATACTTCTTGAATTGATTCTCACTAACCGGCTGGATAAATAAATCAGGATTTGCATTAACATGAAGCTTTTGAGTGTAAGTGTACAGCTGGTGCACCTGAGACAGGTCTGTGTTTCGGAATGGTCTAATCTTGACCAACAACGCTACCCCCCCTCACCTTTTACCGAACGACCCATGGATATGTTTATCAATTCATAGCGGCTGTTTATACCAAGTTTGGTATAGATGTTATGCACATGGTTCTTTATGGTTGAAAGTGAGACGAAAAGCGCACCTGCAATTTCCTGGTTACTCCTGCCCGCTATTACCTCTTCTGCAACTTCAATTTCACGCTTACTGAGCCCGAGTGCAGCCAACTTCTCGAGTGAATGCACCTGTTCGCTGGCCTGAACCAGCATGCTTGCAAGTCTGGGATGATAGACGCCTCTGAACCAGACAAAGGGAACGATATTAAATACCAGTATGAAGAGGTTGATAATCAGCACATTGGCAACATCACCAGCTTGAAATTGAATCATGTAGACGATAGCAATTGAAGCCAGGAGATACCGGGTTAGGTACAAGAGCCCAAAGTTCTGCGCCAAGGCCCTGGATTTTCGATCCAGGGTACTGAACGATAGAATGATCAGCAAAAGCAGGATTGGGATCTCTAACAGAATCCCATTATCAGCGACCAGATGGAGACCAATTCGCAGACCGGAGGGTGCGATACCTTGCCAATACAGTATCATCAAGAGCACATACCCTGCAAGAATAGTAACTCCGATAAAACCACATACCAGCTTCATCCAGACCAAGATCTCACGCTTCAGAAAACTGAGAGTAATGGCCATCATGAGTGAGACCAGTGTGTACTGTAGTAACGACAACACGAGAAAGGCAGACTCACGCAGAACCCAACGCTGGTCAAAGGACAAATACTCTGGTGGGTGACCATCCATGTATGTTATGATCAGTGCAGTTAACATAAACAGATTGAAGGTTGCGGTATAGAATGCAATGTACTTAAGGTAGTTTGCCCGCTCATTCATATAAATGCTCCACGCATACCAGGCCGCTACACTGCTGATCATGAGATTGATCAGACCTCCGAAAAGTAAGATATCCCCTTTCATACTGGCAATTTATGCTTGTCCTCAACTATGTGCAACCTGTGCATCACGAAGAACCCTAGGCCTTTGGATCTAATTTTGAGAATGAACCCCTCGATCTATTGTTCATCAGATTTTGAGATGGTTTATTTCGGCCGCCAAAATCAAGGAGGAGAAAACATGAAATCAAATGGTGTTTTCACCGATCTAAAACGAATCGATAACTAATTGTAAGGAGATGAAAATGAAAACCTACAAAAACCCAAAACGATCTATGATTGTTATCAACTATTTAAGTCTAATGGTGCTGGTGATACTGATGCGCTTGCTACCTGATTATAAAGAGGAGATCTGGTTCATAGGATGTTTGGCAGTTAGTGCTGTGATCTGGTCTGTGACATACTTTGCTGCGTACCTGCAGTCTGGACTTTGGAGATTGGTGCATAGTATCAATGGGCATTCTTCCCCCGAGCTTAAAGAAACCGCTGGATTGGTAGCAATCCGATCCTATCAAATCTTCACACTGGTAGTATTGACTATTGCCGTAGCCGGCATCCTTTTCCAACGTGATCGGATTTCAATTGGTCCGGTAGAAGTTGTAGCCTTTTTATACTTCGCGCATGTCCTGCCAGCTACGGTTATTGCCTGGACTAGGATGGAGATTCCTCATGATAACTCACTCTAACCACACCCAAGGCTTCTTATTAGTAGCTCTTATCCTAATACTACTTCCCAATGCAACCTGGGGAAGTCAAACGGGTTTTCATTTGGGTATTGGTGCCTCAAGCATTCGTACAACCGCTATTGAAACCGAAGGAAAACCAATACCCGGTATATCGTTTGGAGTGTTCAAGAAAACACAGGTCCTACAGGAGCACTCCTATCAATGGGGGATCTACTTTGAAAGTAAAGGGTGTAAGACATCAGAGGTCGGGGATCTCTATCTCCACAATCTTTCTCTGTATGTGTCAATCCCAGTGAGTATCTCTTGGACTCCAGCCAAGAAGGTTCAATCTCCCGTAAAAGCAAGCTTCGGCTTCTCTCCCGCGATGAGAATACTGTCCATCAATGAAGTTGGGACAATTCCAGATATGAGCCGCTGGGATTTGGCTCTATACGGCGGGCTTGAGTATACCCTTTCAACTATGAGTATTGGTGTCCGTCTTCAGAAAGGAATAATACCCCTATTCTCCGGTTCTAAGGAACATCTCTTTAACCAATCGTTGGTTTGGTATATCGATATGAACATAGGAGAGAACTAATATGCAGCTTGGATTATCACAGATGTTTGTGTCCGTTCTAATTATCCTTGTCACTGGACACAATGAACCTCTGAAAGCCTGCACAGTATTCTATGCTGCTAGCGGGGATAAAGTGTTTGGAGCAGCAAATAAATCTCATCAGAACCTGGACACCAGGATGAAAGTATTCTCTGGGGACACTTTGAAATACGACCGCCTTTATCTGGGTTATGGAGTGCCGCAGGGGTTCCAGAATGCCGGAGGTATAAATGAACATGGTCTTTGGTACGATGGTGCATCTTTACCCGAACGAAGTGACATTCAAAATGTCCATGGGAAACCAACTCGACCGGGTGAATTGTGTGAGTTCGTACTGGAAAGTTGCCGTACTGTAGAAGATGTTCGTCAAGTATATTCAACTTACTTCACACCGCACTGGCAGGGACATTCCATGTGGGGTGATGCCCAGGGAAATAGTGTCATAATAGAATTTGGAGATGACGATGTGGTCTTCCTCGAAACCGAAGATCCTTTCCAAGTCATGACAAACTTCTATCTCCAGAACAACGTGAATGATAGATGGAAACATTGTTATAGATTTGAAGTAGCCAATACGCTGCTCTCGGATTGTGAAGCGACCTATTCAAGTCAAGATTGTAGAAAGGTATTGCAAGAAACTAAGCAAAACGGTATCCCCCCCACTGTATACTCTGCAGTTTATGATCTTACTGAGCTCACTGTCACATTGTATAATTTCTCTAATTTCCAAGAGTCTGTGATAATTGACATACCAGCTCTTTTGGGTGCTGGACCGCATGAATACAGGATGCCAGAGCAATTCTCCAATATTTGGTTGGAATCCCCAATAAACGCAGATGTTGTCTCAGCAGAAACTGTTCACCTAAACTGGTACGGAGATCAAGGTGAGTACCTTGTTTTTCTATCGCTAGATGCCGACTTCTCTAACCCTGTAATCTATTCGAGTAGTAATATTTCAACTGGTCGTCTCTACTTGCTCGCACTTCCATTGTCCTTCGCTGGTATTCCTCTACTGTACAGAACCAGAGCTCATCATAAAAGAAAAGTACTGCTCTTGATAAACATTGCCATTGTATCAGTAGCAATGTATGGGTGCCTCAATCCTTTATATTCACCATACTCTCCCTCTGAACATGAGCATACTATTGCAATCGACGACCTAGAACCCGGTCAACTCTATTACTGGAAAGTCCAATTTCAGGTCGATAACGGGATAATGAATGAAAGTCTACCCAATGTATTTTGGACCCTTGAGTAATTCTGTTAACCTTGTATGGAGGTTTTATTGCTATGATCAACTTGGATGAAGCATCTAAAGCAAACAAGTCTCACTGGGATAGAATGGTTGCTGATCGTTGTGGTTTTACGCTACCTTGGCTCAATCTAACGCATGAAATGTTAGAAGATTTCGCCTCTTCCACACTCGAACCGGTTCCCAAGACGCTACAGAATTTCTTCCCCTCAAATATACTAAAAGGGATAAAGGATAAGCGCGTGCTCTGTCTGGCATCGGGTGGTGGACAACAGTCTGCTGTCTTCGCATTACTGGGGGCAAAGGTCACGGTGGTAGATCTGTCTCAAGACCAATTGAATCAGGATAGGGCTTCTGCACGGCACTATGGCTACGATGTGGAAACGATTATGGGTGATATGCGTGATCTATCAATGTTTGAGGATCAGTCTTTCGATCTTGTCTATCAAGCTCCTTCCATGAGCTATGTACCCGATATCCATTGTGTCTATAGAGAGGTCGCAAGACTCCTGCGCCTTGGGGGATTATATCGAGCTGACGCCGGAAATCCAGCAGTGCAGTTCGCTGATGAAACTTGGGATGGAAAGGGGTACAAGATTCATCTTCCGTACACAGTTAAGGAGTATCGGTTTGATGACACACACATAGAATATCGTCACTATCTGTCAGACACATTTAACGGTTTGATCGAATCCGGTTTCAGGGTTGAGCGTGTTTTAGAATCCCCATTGCACATATCATCAAATGCTGATGCAGTTCCTGGGTCGTGGGAGCACCTCATTACTTATTTGCCATGGACCTATGCAATCATGGCAAGACGGTATCCAAGAATGTAAATAGTGGAATCCTCCTGCACCTGTCGGGCTCTCTGTGAAGAATTGCGATTTGCACTGCACACATAGTGCACACGCATAAACAAGCACCCCTGTAACTCACTGTCTATCAATGCCCTACGGAGATTGACAACGGGACTGAAAATCCCCTTGCTTGCCTTGACGTAGCTTGTAAAGCAAAGACTGGTCAGAGGTTCAAACGATGCCCGGCAATTGGTCCTAGAATAGCAGAGGATTGAGTAAGCCGAGGGCATCGCCCGCAGGCAATTCCGTCCGCCGTCGTTCGAAGAGCTCTGGCGGGACAGGTCCCTGGCCACCACAACTAAACCCCAATGCCACAAGGGTTCCTGAGGTTTTTGTATCTAGAACCCCAATATTGGAAACTACCCAGTTTAGACCCGAAATAGGTCAAAGAGGGATACTTCCTGCACAAATTCAGCACTTTTTTTTGAGCCAGTGGGCAGAAAACAATATTGGATGGTAGGCCAGAATAAATACCTTTGAGTAAGATCATTATGATTGGACTGGGGCTCATAAAAAGAACGCACGAGTCTCTTTAAGAGAGTCAGCGAATTGTGCAGCTCAAGCCCGTGGACGATAGGCAGACCATGGCCTTGTTGTGACTAACTTCTTGAAAGTACGATAACCCAACAAACAGTTTGGAGCGCGGCCAATGAAAGATATCCCTGGAATCGATGAAAACGGCAATCCCAAGAATGGCCCCTTTAAGCTGTTCTTCAAGAACGGCCTTGTCTCTTGCCAGGGTGAGTTCGACAACGGGAAAAAATCAGGAAAGTGGAAGTACTTCCTAAACAATGGCCAGATGCAGTCCTCCGGCAGCTTCACAGATGGAAAGATCACCGGTCGGTGGAAATGGTTCTTCAAAAATGGCGAACCACGGGGGACGGGTGGTTTCGATGATGAAGAGCAGAAACACGGTTTATGGAAGCGATACCATGCAAATGGTCAGCTCTGGGATGAAGGTTATTTCGAACACGGCCGGAAGCGTGGCACTTGGAAGGTTTACGATGAGGCAGGCCAGCTCCTAAAACAGCAAGCCTTCAAATAGCGGGAGCGGTTGTTTGCTGCTGCTAACGATTCCTGCTTGCACAGTTTCAACTTCCGGTAAAGCGAGCAGTGAAACCACAACGGTCCTTGGTTTTTTTGCTTTTAGCCTCTTTTCAACCCGCATGGTGACATCTATAACATCTCAATGCTATTGCCAGCCAACAATTCGGACCCAACAGCAAAACATTAGCCAGGAGATTCATGGAATGGCTTCTTAACCCATCTTAGTAAGGTAAGGTCAAAGTCTCTATGAAATTTATTCCGAAACAGGAAGGCGGAAAAATGTTGCGACAATTCAACCAGCAAACATGGGTTGCACGATGCACTGCAACACATAGATTGTCTCACCATATGGCACCAAATACCTTGAGGGGCAGGCTGTTCAATATGAAATCAAAATCATTGTTATCTCTACACGTGCGAATAAAACAGTTCCTCATTGGGTGTTTCATGATCATCCCCCTGCTTCACTGTAGTCTGACTCCCGCTCAGAATGATTTCAGATATCTACCTTACCTGCAACACCCCAGTCCTGATGCCATGACCATTTTATGGTTTTCAAACTCTAATTCAGTTGGACAGCTATCCTACCATGAAGCAGACTCAGAGGATCAGACCCTCGTAACCTCCCACCCTACTATTGCTGAAGCCCTGCAATATCCAACCTGGGAAGACACTACATTTTTTAACGGAGAAGCTCCCAGCAGCCCCTATAAACACAGGATAAGGCTGGAAAATCTGAAGCCCGAGACCAACTATACTTACACGGTCATACAGGGAACCAGCAACTTCAGTTCAACTTTCGAGACATCCCCTGATGGCAATACTCCCATACGCTTCATCGTCTATGCTGATTCTGAAACAGAACCGGAATCAACGGGAAAGAACGCGATATGGACAGATCCAGAAGATCCTGCCTCGCGTAAATACCTCATTGACCAGACTCAGGGCTATGAGAACAATCTCAATGTCATCCGCAATCGAAAACCGGACCTGGTTATTATAGCAGGTGACCTGGTACAACACGGCGGTGAGCAGCGTGACTGGGATGAATTCTGGCGTCATAATACCAATCAACGTAGCCAACACAGCCTGGCCAGTCAGATACCGATTCTCGCCGCCCTTGGCAACCACGAGTACTATGAGGGCAACCAGCTTGACCGCTATAATCAGCCAGGTTCAGAGAAGGCAGTCAATAAATACTTAAGTTATTTTGAATATCCCGCAAACCATGCTCTCCATCCAGAGCAGGAGGGTCGTTACTATAGCCTTGAGTATGGCCCCATGAGATTAATTGCCCTTGATGTGTGTAATAACAGCCCCAATGAATCGAACGAAGACACCAACTTCTACTTGTTGGGTGAGAATGATACAAACGGTGGTTTTGCACCTGATTTTGGTCCTGGATCACGACAGTATCAGTGGCTGGAACGCCAACTTGCTGAAGCACAGCAGGACAAACTTTTTACTTTTGTGGTTTTTCACCATGCACCCTATTCAAGTGGTCCCCACGGGAACCCTCCCGGAACAGGCTCAAATCAAGATAAGCAATCAGGCGTACCTGTTCGTATCCTGACCCCACTGTTCATGGAGTATGGTGTAGATGCGGTTTTCACCGGGCATGATGAATTGTGGGAACGTTCGGAGATATCAGGTAAAGAGATCCTTCCAGATGGAAGTGAGGTCGATCATAACATTCATTTTTATGATGTCGGTATTGCAGGAGATGGTCTCCGAGCTCCCATTCCGGGGATTGAGAATCACCAGCAACAATTTTTAGTTCACGATGATGTGCCTGAAGTGTGGAAGGATGGCGTTCTGGTGGACGGTGGCAAACATTATGGCCACCTGGAAGTTGATATTGATCAAATTGAACCAGAAACCTGGCAAGCGATCTTGAAACCTGTTTATGTGTTTCCGCTTCTGGATGAAGATGGCGTGTCATACTCAAGGTATGGGCGGAGAATGTATGCTGACCAAATCACACTCGTCCGATCTACTAAATAGTCATCCCCGGACTTCAGCTTGAGTCAGTAAAATCGGCTCAAAACCCCTTGATGATTGTTGAATTAGCTCAAGTTATCCAAAAACTGGATTGACCTTGTATTGAACGCAAGCGGCCGTTCAACATTTACAACATGGCCACACTTTTCAACGACGGAAACCTGTGCTAAAAGATGCTCCTGAGCTAGTTTTTGAATAGAAGGCAGAAATAAATGATCCTCTGCACCCATCATGTACAAGGTGGGAATTTTTATATCCTTTGCTCTAAATAACCGTAACAAAGGATTAATGTCTGAGGTCAGTTTAAACCAACGGATAAATTCCTTTTGATACAGCTTCTTGGCCTCTCTAACAAATAATATGCGAGACTTTTTGTGGTTCTTGCGGGGCATGATAATAAACGCAAAAAACTTGTATAATAGCATATACGGAACAATTGACTTGAAAGCAGCTCCCAGTTTTATAAGTAACTGGGATCTAAAGTTTAATTTCATGATGGCACCAGCCAGGATCATACTCTGGACCCGACCTGGATGTTTCTCCGCAAGGTTCCTGATCAGGATGGTACCTAATGAAATCCCCACAAAATGTGACTTTTTGATTTTTAAATAATCAATTAGCTCTACGATATCAGCCGTAATGGCATCAAAAGAATATTTGGGATTCACAATATCTTTTAGAACTATTTTACTTTCACCATGACCTCTTAAATCCAGTACTAACATATTATACTTTGCTTTAAAAGCTCGGAGCTGTTTGTGCCAAATTGAGGAACTCCCTCCAGCTCCATGCACAAAAGTAACCCATTGGCTGCTTTTGGGGTGGGTATATGTGGTGTAATTCAACATATTATCTTTTGGTGTGGGACTAACTCTCTTTCTCTATTTTGTTTGAATACTTCAATCGTCAATATAATGAGCCATCTCCCATGCTCAACATTTGTATCATCTAATTCCCATATTTGATCTCAGCTTAAAATTTTAGTTGTTGGTCAAGCATACAATTCATGATTAGTTCAATTGTGCTTGTGGTTTGAACCTTGGTAATCATCCATCACAGGCTACATTTATCCCTACACAATCAATATGCTGAGAATTTCAATATACTATCTCTTTTCCCTGGCGGTGATGACCCTATATGGGGGTCAGGTCTGTCCCTTTGTTGATACCCTCACACTTATGGAATGGGGGAAAACCCTGATTGTTTTCTTTCTCATCCTCTTTACCGTTCGTTACTATGTAGTCGATAAGTATGTCTTGAGAGCACTCCCCATGGAGCAGCCTCGCCGGCAAATGATCGCTGAGTTAAGTCTGTTTCTGATGGCAGCGTTGAGTATCGCCATCTATAATCACTTCGTCTATGTTTTCCCGCCCATTGGAAGTGGTGGCAAAGTCGCTGTGGGAATGTTCACCCTGGGCTCCTTTCTTAGCATTGACATGGCACTTTTTCGTGAGCGTCTGGTAATCATTGAAGCTCAGAAATCAGGCGACCGCTTTGGTCCACTGGTTCAATTCAGATCTCTAGCCAAGAAATTTACAGTTTTCGCCGTTCTGGTGCTCTCCTTTGTATCGGTGGTCATCATGATGGTAATAAGTAAGGATATCCATTGGATATCACAGGTGGGCATTGAGGACGTTCGCCAGGTTCAAATATCTGTCACCACGGAAATTTTATTTGTTGTTGTGATCACTCTGGGTCTGGTATTGAACCTGATCTATTCCTACTCACAAAACCTGCGCCTGTTTTTTGATAATGAGACTCAGGTTCTGACTGCTGTCAATCAAGGCAATCTAGATGGCTATGTCCCCGTCTTGAGTACCGATGAATTTGCCTATATTGCTCATCATACAAACCAGATGATTGATGGTCTCCGCGAGAAGCGGCACATCCAGAACCTGTTTGGCAAGGTTGTTAGTCCAGAAGTTGCCACCCACCTGCTTTCGTTGGGAGAAGATGAATTCAAGTTGGGAGGTCAACATAAAGAGCTGGTTATTTTAATGTCCGATATCAGGAGCTTCACAACCCATACTGAGAACTATGAGGCTGAACAATTGGTGCAAAGTCTCAATCGCTATTTTTCCGACATGGTGGAAATAATCCATAATGAGAATGGCATTGTTGACAAATTTATTGGAGACGGGATTCTGGCCGTATTTGGTCTCACAGATCCAGATTCAGCACCTGATCAGGCACTACGGGCGGGCTTGCAGATGCTCAATAAATGCGTAGCAAATAATGCTAGTTATGGAATTCCCTTCAGTACCGGCATTGGTATCCACTCTGGAAATGTTATTGTCGGCAATATTGGTTCTGAAGCACGACTGGAATACACGGTGATCGGTGATCCGGTAAATATCACAGCTCGCCTGGAGGGTATGACCAAGGTTTTCGATGCACCGCTAATGATTTCAAAAACACTCCACGGCAAAATCAATCAGCAGTATAAAGATTTACCCTGGCAAGATTTTGGTGCGCAAGGACTTAAAGGCAAGTCAGAAAAGATAGATATTCTGGGCATACCTGAGGAGCAGTTAAGTCTTCTCTTCAAGCAACCCTAAGGCATTCTTAAGCATACCCCGTTAGTCAGTATCAGGGAATAATCGATTTTTAACTTGGTCTATTACAGGTATTAGCGAGCAACGATCATGCAATCGAAACCTACCTGCACAGCAAAAGTCGTTGGTCGTAGCCTGTGCTGTTAAAATGAATTTTCAGTACCTCTGTGGCTCCTGGAATTCAGTGTTGGTGGCTCCTGGATGTTGTGAGATGAACGCATTAAGACGGGGAAGTCACAAACTTCAATACGGCCATGAGACTATTGCTTAATCAGAATTTGTACTGGGAAGACAGCTTTCTAATTTTACTTCGCAAAGTGTTGGGATTCATGCCCAAGCGTTCTGCGGCCCCATCAGGACCATGAATTTTACCATCACATTTTTTCAAAGCACTGCGAATATGACTTACAATCATGCCATCCAGCGTAGCATCAGATATGGTGTTATCAGTATCTGACTCAGATGTGATCCTGGCCATACCAATTCTTGATGATCCAAAATCAATGGGACCTTCAGGATTGATGATGATCTCTCGCTCAATAATGTTCTGAAGTTCCCGCACATTTCCTGGCCAGTGATAGTCCGTTAGAATATCCACCGCCCCAGACTGCACACTTGGGACCTTATTGAGCTTCAACTCTTTTGCTTTTTTCTGAACAAAGAATTCGACCAGTGCTGGAATATCAATAACCCGGTCTCGGAGTGGGGGGATATCCATGGGAAACACATTCAACCGGTACCACAGATCTTCTCTGAAATCACCCGATTCCACCATTTCTTCAAGGTTTCGATTCGTTGCAGCAATAATCCGAATATCGAGGGTGATAGAGCTTTCACCACCAACTCGCTCGATAACTTTGTCCTGCACGACACGTAGGAGACGTGTCTGAGCTTGTGGAGGTAACTCTCCAATTTCATCAAGAAAGATGGTACCCTTATCAGAACGCTCAAATTTTCCCTTTCTGGTCTTTAAGGCGCCTGTAAAGGCTCCCTTCTCATAACCAAACAGCTCCGAATCAATAAGAGATTCAGGGATAGCACCACAATTCACCTTGATAAACGGACCATCCTTTCGTTCTGAGGCATAGTGAATGGCATTGGCGATAACGTCCTTTCCAACCCCGGTTTCCCCCTGAAGTAATACTGGGCTGTCCACCCGTGAAGCAATATGGGCTTTCTCCATCACCTCTCTCAGACCGAAACTGTCTCCAATGATCTTATCACCGGTAAGTTTGCGGAGTTCCCGATGCAGGTAGCGATTATCCTCATCCTTCTGTTTGGCAACTTTGAGTGTTTCTTCGGCTTCTTTCATGTAGGTGACATCCTGGGTAATACCGATCATCTTGATAAGCTCATCGTTGTCATCATTGATAAGCTTTGCGATGTTTCTGTTCCATCTGACTTCACCATCAACGATGATCCGGAACTCCATATCGTAGGGCTCACCGTTAAAGGCTGCATTCAGTTTTTCAGTGGCAAAATCTCGGTCATCCGGGTGAATAAGTGAAAGTGTTAACTCATTAGACAATTCAGTTCCGTGTTCAAGCCCCCAGAGCCTATAGACTTCAGGAGTCCACGTGACTATGTCATCTTCAATATTGTGTTCCCAGGTGCCTATTTTGCCAATTTTTTGAGACTGTTCCAGGTAGTATCTTTCCTTATTGAGCGTTTGCTCCATCTCTTTTCGATCGGTAATATCCTGAGAAATGCCAATTGCCCTGACAACTCTGCCCGCATCATCAAATATCAATTTGGCCTTGTTTCTGTTCCATCGAATTTCACCATCAACAATAATCCTGATCTCAATATCGTACTCCTTACCCGTTGAGTAAGCGACTGATATTGCCTGTAAGGCGATTTCCCTATCGTCGGGGTGCATGATTGAGGTAAGAAGCTCCAGGGTAAGCTCTGTCCCGGTCTCAAGCCCCCATAATCGATAAAGCTCAGGTGTCCAGCGAATCACGTCCTCAATAATATCATGTTCGAATGTACCCATCTGCCCAATCTCTTGAGCTTGCTCCAGGTAATACCGTTCATTTACTAGATTCTGTTCAAGTTCTTGGTGGGAAGGTTTGTTTGCCACTTTTGACACCCCCTCGTCATTTCACTTAAAATTCATACTTATCAGAGAGTTTGCGAATCTTACTCCGAAGTGTGTTGGGATTGAGACCTAACATTTCTGCTGCACCATTTTCACCGTGAATCTGACCATTTGACCTGCTAAGGGCTCGTTTGATATGTTCCGCGATCACATTTTCCAGACGATGGATTTTGTTTCCTTTATTCCCGCTCATATCTGTACCATTCCTGTTCAAATAGAGTCTGGCACCACGGAAATCGATGGGACCGGATGGGTTTAAGATGAGCTCCCGCTCTATAATGTTTTCTAACTCACGGACATTTCCGGGCCAGGAATACTCACTGAGGGGGGCTAATGATTCTGGTTCGAGCTCTGGTAGACCGCTGAGTTTTAACTCCCGGCTCTTCTTCTTTATGAAATAATGGACCAGAGCAGGAAGATCGATGGGCCGGTCTCGCAGTGGTGGGATCTGGATCGGAAAAACATTTAAGCGGTACCAAAGATCCTCGCGAAAATCTCCTGCGGCTACCATTTGCTCAAGATCTCTATTGGTTGCGGCAATGATCCGGATATCCAGGGAGATTGAATGATCACCACCAACACGCTCGATAACCTTATCCTGCAGCACCCTGAGTAAACGTGTTTGTGCCTGCAGCGGTAACTCACCTACCTCATCCAGGAAGATGGTGCCACCTTCCGCCCGTTCAAATTTTCCTTTGTGGGTTTTTTGGGCACCCGTAAAGGCACCTTTCTCATAACCAAAGAGCTCACTATCAACCAGGGATTCCGGGATGGCCCCACAATTCACTTTTATCATCGATTGTTCTGCACGGGGAGAGGAGTAATGGATGGCATTCGCAATGACATCCTTTCCTACCCCTGTTTCTCCTAGAAGCAAGACAGGACTATCTAGCCGGGCAACCTTCTCTACTTGGGACATAACCGGTTTAAGTCCAAATTCTGCACCGACGATCTCCTCAGTACTCTGCTTGCGGATCTCCTGTTTAAAGTGGCGGATGTCCTCAGACAGCAGATTTTTGAGAACCATTGTCTCACGGTGTTTTAATACATTGGAAAACGCGATGATCATGGGTTCCTGGAGTAATTGCAATAGTTCTTTATGGGTTTCAGTGAATGGATCCTCATTCTCATCTAAGAGAACCAGGTTACCCAAGGCCTCCTCCTCACTCCTTAGAGTCATGACCATGATGGATGTACACTTCTGATCGTGAAAGGCCGTCATCTCAATGGCAACGGGATTATTTACCGGATCCGAGATCAGGAGAACACCTGAGTCCTGAGTATTTTGATTAGCAATAACTCTCGCCGTGCTTGAAAGAGGAATAAGCGAATCAGAGGGACCATGGTGCTGCTCCGTTGCATAGGCAATGGTCCGCATGGCATTGAGACCAGGTTCAAATATTTGGGCAAGAATCGTCGTAACAGGCATGACTTCATTCAAATAGCCCAGTAAGGCGAACAACGCTTTGTGCATCTCAAGATCTCCACAGATCCGAAGCGTGGCGTTTCTAAAAAACTCATCATGTTTCATGGAGTGTGTCTTCCCTCTGTTTTGAATGCCCCCCAGATTACGATACATCGTTATATTTAACAACTATAATTGTTGTATATAGCAACTCTTATTACCCACATACTTTCTAACATCATTATAAACATATAGATACTAGTTTGGCATAAGATTGGACTAAGAGATATCCAGAATTGAGTTGTTACGAAAGGAAGAAGTTTTGATCGAGCTAGTAAAAATCCGAACAGAGAATCAAGATCCAGATACCGTCATTGATCAGATCAATGCGATCATGAATGAGCTTGCGCAGGAGAAACGGTTCACTGTCCACCGCCATTATATCATTCCAACTGATTTCCTGGTTACCATCCACCATGAAGAGGAGGTGGATACCAGAGAAGCGAGTGATGTCAGTCAATTTTTACGCTTTCAAGTCAGAGACCTGGGCATGAGTTCATATTCAAAGTGGGTCGAGGTGAATGCAGTTGATCAGGACAACAATACCCTATCTGGAAATATGAATTCGGGGGAGGAAACCAGATGATTGAGCAAGTCAAAACAACACAACATTGGGCAGCGAAGGTTGCCGGTATCTCTTACCTGCTTGTTTTGCTGGTACCCATGATCCCCATGGTCCTCATCGACCCAAAGCTTACGGTTGAAGGGGATATGTTGGCCACACTTCAAAACATTTATGCCAACCAGCTTCTATTCAACATCAACAATGCCATCAGCCTGCTCATGTTCACTGGTGTGGTTGTGCTCGCTCTGGCGCTGTACTGGCTACTCAAACCCGTGAACAGGGAATTGGCTCAGCTGGCCCTGGCGTGGAGACTGATTGAAGCCGTGGTTGGCGTTTTGGCTGTCCTTTGCAGTATGCTTGCATTATCCCTGTTGAATGGTGACAACATCAGCTCGGTATTCAGCAACGGACAGGTTCAGATGCTTGCCGGATTCTTCCTGGATAGTTACTGGACGGTTACCGTTCTGGTATTCGTGTTCCTGGCACTGGGTTCCATGGTATGCTTCTACCTGTTTCTTAAAACAACGTATATCCCAAAGAGCTTATCAATCTGGGGCCTTATTTCATATTCATTGGTTCTAATTGGCGCTTTCATAAGCATTCTTTTCTCTAATAACGCCTACATGTGGCTCGGCTCGCAAACCATACTATTTGAACTATTTATCGGTCTTTGGCTCACTATCAAAGGGGTAAAGCTGGACCGAATTGAAATTGATAGTACACATAATAAATGATCTAAAACAGTAAGGAGTAAAAAATGAAAACATTAATGACCATCACAATTTGCCTTATCACGCTGGGTACTGCCTTTTCCCAGACAGCTGAATCAACACCTGATCTCAATCTGGGACCCGTACCCAGCTTGGAGTATCAGAAGGACATGCGCTCAGATCTCTCAACCATGTGGACAGCAACTTTGCTGAACATGATTACAGCCGATGTCTTGTCGCTTTATATCCCCGAAGCAGTGGAAGAGTGGGAAGAGTTCGCTGATGGAAATGAAGAACAGTTCATGATGGGTGGGGCGATTATGTATCAGCTTCCCATCTCCATGGTCTATCTATCAAAGGTGCTTCCATACAAGGCAAATCGGATTGCAAACATGACAGCCGCTGGGCTTATGATTGGCGCCGTGATTGGCGGAGGCAGCACTGAGCCTCATTACCTCGTTTGCGCAACAGCAGAGGTGATTATGATGTCAGTCATCGCCTGGAAGGCCTACAAATGGGAGAGCCCAGATGGGTCTCGCAACAGAACCCACAATTTTGATTTAAATCTAAATCCTGCCAGGGACACCTACGGGATGACTTACACACTGAACTTTTAGCGAGAGATACGGGGAAATCCTTTGAAATCAACAATTCGAACCCTGTACATGAACGTTGGGGAAATTAAAAAATGAAACACCTGCTAACGATAATTATGGTGATCCTGTTTACCGTGTTTGGATATTCACAGGATAAAACCCTGCTTGGTGGAGACATCAAAAACGGCGGTTTTGGAGGTCCAGTATTAAAGGTTAGCCAACTCAACGGCGAGACTGGTGTTCTCTTCGGTGGGCATGGCGGATGGCTAATTGGTCACAAGTTAATGCTGGGCGGAGGCGGGTATGGTTGCCTGGGATATTTAAATACTGATACCCCTCAGGATTCCTTACTTGATTTTGGTTATGGGGGAGCGTACGTAGAATACATAATCGCATCTCAGAAGATCATCCATTTAAGCATGGGAAATATGTTCGGAATTGGTGGTATCGGCGCTTTTACCGATGAAGATGATGAATCTTCAATCGATGAGGAGGGTGATGCGTTTTTCATCATAGAACCATCACTCAGTG
>JAERTH010000028.1 GCA_016844955.1 Fidelibacterota bacterium
TCGATTCCCATTCCTCAAGGTATGGCTGTCTCTCAGACGCATAAAATATATGGAGAAGGAGTCATTCGTCATGAGGAGGCTGAGTTACTGCTCCGACTCCCACCAAATGCTATGTCAGTTTGGGCATTTGAGGGCGAAATGAGTAGCGATTTGCCTACATGGGTTGGATTTACAGATAGACTTTCGTCTGATTATCAGGTGAAAGAATTGTACTATATAGATAGGGATGAAAGTGTTAATCAGCTCCAGGTTGCTGGAGATTTCAGCAACTGGACTGCAGGTGATTATTCAACTAGCAGGAGAAGTGATAGCCTGTTGATTGAGGTTCCCTTAAAACCGGGAAGGTATCAATATAAATTAATCCTTAACGGAGATACATGGATTGCTGATCCACATGCCGCAGAATCCACAACGGATCCCTATGGTGGACAAAATAGCATCCTGATTGTTGAGTAAGGGCTTAATCTCGCCAGTTCAAACTATCTAGCTTTGAACGATCAATTCTAATTTCAAGTTTTTCGGAGAGCTTCTGAACTTCGTGCAATCGGAGTTTTGCATTTCTATCATCCTGGGTATCGAATCTGACCGTTTCGTAGATTTGGTCCAGGGGTTTGGGGTGTCGATGTCTCTGGGTTGCCAAAATGAGCACGAATTCCTCATCCTGTTGGAAGGGTCCCAGAACAGTATGCAGGGGAACAACGACAAGTTTATGATAGTAATATGCTCGATCAGCTCGAGCCCCCTGGAACCATCCCAAGTCATTTACTACAAAACTTTTAGCATGCGCTGCTGATGCACTTATGATATCAGGTGTAATCGAAGGTTTAATGGCCAGTGCTGACTCCTGATCATCGAAGCGTAACTCGTATATGTAGATGCTATCTGGTGCCTGATATCTATTTGACGCATATCTCTGGTAGAATTGTTGTATAACCTGATGTGAAACAGGTTGTTTGTCAGCCTGATAACGCAAGTACAGATTGGCAAGGAATTGGTTCTCTCTATCCTTTACCTCACTGATGACTTCCTCAGAACGATCCAAATTTTGTTTGATACCTTCCCTGTAAATAATTTCATCTCGAACTAGAAAGGCTGTGGCAGTTTTAAGGTCAGTGAGCATCAGCTGCCGATTCATTTCAGGTAAGCGTTCAAGAAAATCCTTAACAGTCCAATGTGTATCTGAAAAGCTCAACATCTCTTCATCCAGGATTGGGTCAAGTTTTTCCTCAAAGGTTTCCAGCTCAGGAGCCAGTGACTCCTGAAAATCTCCTGAACCATAGATACTACGAACTTGATCTCGCATGACAGTCCAGACCCTCGGTGCAATATCCGGGTGAAAAACCAGCGAGGCATCAGTCATTAATTTAGCAACTACTGAATCTGCGAGGCGTTGCTCATGACGTTCACGAATAATACGTTTCAGCTGTGAACGTTGAAGGGAAAAATCATATTCCGTGAGCATCACTTCACTACTGCGTTCGTCAACTTGAAGGATGTGCCAACCAAATTTTGTCTGGACTGGTCCAGATCTTTCACCCGGCTTAAGCTCGTAGGCTGCCTTTTCAAAATCTGGGTCCATTTCTCCAAATTTTATCCAGCCCAATTCACCTCCGCTGGCAGCAAGAGATGATTCATTAAAAGTGACTGTAGCCATCGAATCCCAGCTAGCCCCAGTTTCGAGTTCATCATGCATGCGTGTTGCACTGGCTTGGTCTTCTACGAAAAGGTGGCGTACGAAAAGGGAAGTATGGCTCTGCTTGAAGGCTGTACGCAGTTCATTTTCAGAGATGGTCGGAACCTTATCCTGGACCCAATCACGGTATAAAATTCTAGTAAAAGCTGTTTTCTGGGCTGTCCGTTCAAGGACTTCCAGTGTAGGTATGGTATCTAATTCGAGGAGTCGGGCTTCATTGGCCAATACAGCTTGATCTATTAGGAAGTTTAGAACTTCATCTCGGGTGGCTTGAGTTTCCTTTTTGTCAGAGTATAGGAGTATGGGTAAATAAGCCCGCTTGAAATCATCGATGGTTATGTATGTTTCACCTACTTCAGCAACGACGCCTTCAGGTAAATCATTTTGAGCACAGCTAAATACCATAGCAAATAATATGAATAGGAGAAAAATGTTTTTGGTATAGAGGTAATTGATCATCGCCTTGAAATATGAATCATACACAGTACAAGCAAATCTTTTATTTCAAATTAAAAATGACTCGCCTATACAGCGGGTCTCTCTAAGATTAGACTTGCTAATGTGTTGGAATAAGCAGTTTGAAAAAAAATGTGTAAAATCTTACGAAATCCTTTACCACAAGCGGTTATGTAATTAATAAAACGGTGGAAATTATCTTGACATGCGGTGGTGTTACATATAAGTTCACATAACGTAACTCAGAGGAGGGTTACTAATTCTAATTAAGAGTGAGACCCGGTTTTGAAGACAATTATTTTCCCTAAGTCGCTAAGGTGGCTTTTTGTCGTTTTATTTCTTTTTAGCATCGATTTACAGGCAGGAACAACAGGAAAAATCGCGGGTTTTGTTCGCGATGCGGAGACGGGTGAAGCTCTGATCGGTTGTAATGTCATTGTAGATGGTAGCACATTTGGCGCTTCTGCTGGAATGGATGGAGATTACTTCATTACAGGATTGCCACCAGGTAACTATTCTGTCACGGCATCAATGATTGGATATCAGTCATTACGCAAAACCGATGTTTTGGTTTCTGTGGATCTCACCACACCCCTTGAATTTGATCTTGGTACAGCCATCCTGGAATCAGGGGAAGTAGTAACGGTAACTGCAGAACGTCCCCTCGTAGTAAAGGACCTCACTTCCAGTGCCTCACATATTTCTGCTGAAGAGATGGAAGCGATGCCCGTTGAAACTTTCAATGATGTCCTGGCCATGCAGGCCGGAGTTGTTGATGGACACATTCGCGGTGGACGTCATGGTGAAACCCTCTACATGATTGATGGGATCCCTGTTACAGATCCATATGATGGAAGCATGGCAGTAGATGTGGAGAATGCCTCTATCCAGGAGTTACAACTTATTACGGGTGCGTTTAATGCAGAGTATGGTCAGGCAATGTCAGGTGTCGTGAACATTGTGACGAAAGACGGTGATGACAATTTTGAGTGGAGTGTAAATGGTTATGCTGGAGATCACCTCTCTTCAAACAGTGAAATATATAGAAACATTGATAGTTTTTCACCAACTGCTCAATACAATCTTCAGGCAAATTTCTCCGGACCAATTATACCTGGCAAACTCACCATGTTTGGAACGATACGTCGATTTGTAGCTGAAGGTCACCTTGACGGTGTACGTCAATACAATGTGGATGATACCTTTTTTGATGAGGTCAATCCTAATACAGGTATTGGTGGCGAAGGAAAGTGGTGGCTAAAAGGAACCTATGTTGGTGGTGGTGATTCTACAGCACAAGGCGCTGTTGGCTATTCACCCCTCAATTTGGACTCGCTTGCTGAATTTAAGGAGAATGGGTACCGACTGGGAACGGGTGATTCTAGCTTTGTCCATATGAACCCTTATGAAAAAACTTCTTACCATGTAAAACTTACCTATAAAGTAACACCTCGCCTTTCCCTTCGAATGAATATTCTTCAGGATGAGTCTTACCAACAGAGTTGGGATGAGGGTATGCAGCTGAATCCAGATGCCAGTCTTCATAAGTACAAAACCGGTGGAAGTGTAACTTTTAACATAAACCACCAGCTTACTGAGAGAACTTTTTATCAGTTGGGGTATTCCAATGTGGGTTACGAATGGCAGGAATATAAATTTGAATCAGAGTGGGCTTTCGCACAGTATCTAGACACAGATGGTGATGGCATTCTGGACGCCATTAATGAAGATCCTGAGGACATCAATCTTGTTAATGCTTTGTCAACCCAGCAATTATACAGCTATTTCACCGGCGGTATAAACAACAACTGGTTTAATAGAAGGACAAAATCACAAATATTTAAAGGTGACCTTACCAGTCAAATTAATAATACGGTAGAATTGAAAGTTGGGGCTCAGGCGCGTCTCGATGATATATATCGTCGCTTCCTTTTCTATGACACGCAGGTAGGAATTCCTTTTGGTTTCAACTTGAACGTGAATCCCATGGAAATTAGTGCCTATGCTCAGACCAAACTTGAATTCAAGGATCTTATCGTTAATGCTGGGTTGAGGGCAGATTACTTTGACTCAGATGGTGTTGTTCCAGCTGACCTACGAGATCCTGACGTGTATTCACCCATTAAACCGGAGCATCGCTGGCACGATACTGATGGTGATGGTCACATCGATGATTCTGAACCCTTTGTTGATGCCGATTCCAATGGTACCTATGATATCACAGAGGTATTTACTGATGTTGATGGTGATGGGGTCTATGATAGTTCCGAAAAGACAACCGAGAATCAATTCACACCTGAAGAGCGTCGAGAATTCTGGTATAATGAAGCCAGTGCTAAATGGCAAATTAGTCCCCGTATTGGTTTGGGATACCCAATCTCTGACAGGGGAGTGATCCATGTATCTTATGGACACTTCTTCCAGATTCCAAAACTTGAAGATCTATTTACCAATCCGGAATATCGGATTGCCAGCGGAACAGGTATTATTAATACACTCGTGGGGAATCCCGATCTAGAGCCCCAGCATACAATTTCATATGAAATTGGTTTGCAGCAGGAATTGACGGATGACTTAGGTCTTACCGTCAATTTTTATTTTCGGGACATCCGTAATCTTATTTCCGCTGATAAAGTGGTGCTTACCTATGACCAGCGTAAATATGCCATGTTTGTCAATCGTGACTATGCCAATACACGTGGAGTTATCTTTTCCCTTGAGAAAAGATATTCACAAATGTGGATGGCGAATCTCGATTATACTTTTCAGATCGCAGAAGGAAATGCATCTGATCCTGCAGCCGCTTTTACTGCACGCCAGGGTGATAGTGAACCTGAAGTGCGTCTACTCCGCCTGGATTGGGACCAAAGACATAGTATGAATGCCAATGTCACCGTAGGAAATCTTGATAGTTGGGGAGTTAGTCTGAATGCGAGAATTGGTAGCGGTCTGCCATATACTCCAAGTGATGAACAGGGAAACCTGGGAGTTGCCACACCCAATGGTGGCACCAAACCGCTTACTCAGATGTATGATATGAAACTATACAAGAACCTGGTCCTGGGTGGCTTCAAAATGAATATTTATGCCAAGCTGGATAATATGTTTGACATCATGAACGAATATACTGTGTATGGTGATACTGGTTCAGCCGATTACACACTCGCCCAACTAAGAGCAGAATCAAATAATGCCGTCGAGGCAATTAATACACTAGATGACTTTTATATGCATCAAGATTGGTATGGAGACCCACGCCGATTTACCGTCGGGTTTTCAGTGGGGGTAAAATAATGAGAATGCTAAAATACTTCCTCGTCCTTACACTGTTGGCCAGTGTCTCATTACAGGCACAATCCTATGGTGATCCCACATTTCGCAAAAAGGGTATTCACGCCGGAAATAAAATTCGAACCGTTTTCTTTAATTATGGTTTGGTGGCCGGTACTATTGGTGGTGACCCGGAGGGTGAATGGCCAATTGGCTCTGGAAACATGTACATTGGAGATGTGAGTCCGCTGTTAGGTGTTGAGGCAGAACAAACCTGGATTGATACATTTCGATATTTCAGTCCAACTACAATTGATACACTGGTGGATCAGGATGGAAATCAATTCAGCAAATTTGAAATCAAGGAGATTCTGGATCCCCCCTGGGTTGGTAGTGATGGTGATTACCCTTTCATAGCCCGCATTTACAAGACTTTCAGATCAGTTGGAACCAGTGATGGTCCCCGTGGTTGGACAGATGGTCCCATCGTAGGAGATGCAACTTGGACCTTTGAACCAGTCCCTGGCTTTGCCAATCCGGACACAGATCTGGTGGCATTGTCCACAGATTTAGATAATGATGGTCCAGATGGTTTTCCAAACTCTGAAGATGATAATGGTCTACCAGATTCCTGGCCTCTGTATTGGCCAGATAAACTCAATGATATTGATGATCCGGGTTGGGCAAAATCCTGGAATGGATATTTCGGTAAAAATGTCAAGAATGCCGACCAGGAATCCTATTACGTCATGGACGATAATAATGACAGGGAGTTCAACTACAAATCTCTCGGTGATCCTGCTTCTGGCCAGGTGTTTAGCGCAGATTCAGTCAATCAACTCAGATTCGGAATGGGTCTTTCAGTCGCCGCGAGGGGATTGCAGTGGTCACACTTTTTAGCAGAGGATGCCATTTTCTGGTTATATGACGTAACCAATCAGGGCACGACAAACTATTTAAAGGCGGCCTTTGGGATGATGGTAGGAACGCTGGCGGGCGGTCGTTGTGGTGATTCCTCTGATGATCTCGCATACTTTGATGCAGAAAATGACATTACTTACTCATTTGATAGTCCACCGGCATATAGCCCCTGTTTTGAAGGACCTGTAGGTTATGCAGGATATGCCTTCCTGGAATCACCAGGTAATCCCTTTGATGGAATTGATAATGATGCTGATAATGATCTCACAGGGTCTGCACCTTATTTCACACCTGAAGTATTCCAGCCTGTCACCTACAATCTTGGCGATGATGTGGTGGTTATTGATGCAACAACCTATGATCGTAGTTTGGTTACCCTGGTAGATGATACAACCGAAGTGTTATCACAAGGTCGTATTATTCAGATTATCGCTGGTGAGACCATTTTTATGGAAGATGTGAAGAACTTGCTTGATGATAATTTGAATGGTTTGATCGATGAAGATACATTGAATCATTATGCAAACCGTATCAATCGTCAGGAACCTTTAGAGCCGCTTCCACCGCTACAGTACTGGGATTATCGTACAAATCTGGTTAATGGTGATCTTATGCTTGACGAAGCCCGGGATGATGGAATCGATAATGATGGCGACTGGGATCCCACTTCAGATGATGTTGGTCTCGATGGTGTTCCTGGAACCAGTGATTTAGGTGAAGGAGATGGCGTGCCCACCTCTGGATATACCAGGCTGGCCAGCGGTGAAATAATTGATACAGGTCTACCAGGTGAACCCCATATCGACAAAACAGATATTGATGAATCAGATCAAATCGGCCTAACCAGCTTTACTTATTTTACACCTCCTGGTCAGATACGCCTGTCTGCCGACGCAGCTCTGTGGTCAAAACTTACCCCCAGTATTGATGTTGCCAATGATATTGAAACCAACCCGGTAGATGGTGACTTTATCTATGGTGCAGGCTTTTTCCCATTGCGTGCCAAGGCGACAGAACGGTTTTCAGTGGGACTTGTATTTGGTGAAGATTTTGATGATATCCTAAATAACAAAATCACGATCCAGCAGATTTATGATAACAACTATAACTTTGCAAAACCCCCTGAGAAACCAACAGTACGAGCCGTACCCGGTGACAAGCGTGTTACCTTGTACTGGGATGATGTAGCTGAATTTTCCTATGATCCCGTACTGGGATATGACTTCGAAGGTTACAAAATTTACCGTGCTACTGATTTTGGTTTTAATGAAATCAACAATATCACAGATGGTTTCGGAAATTCGATATTTTATGAATCCATGGAACAATTTGACTTGGTAAATGATATTCAGGGATTCTTTAGTGGAGATCTGGATAGGGTGAATGGAGCTGCCTATTATCTGGGAGATAACAGCGGTTTGCGTCACTCATGGGTTGATAGTTCGGTTGTAAATGGACAACGCTATTTCTATGCGGTTGTTGCCTATGACCATGGAGATTTAGAAAAGAATATTTATCCTGCTGAATGCTCTAAGACCATTCTCGAGCTCAACAATAATCTTACATATGATGCCAATACAGTAGAAGCAACTCCAAACGCAAGAGTCGCTGGTTATGTTGAACCTGCAGACACAGGTATTGAGCATGTGGATGGTGTAGGTACAGGTACTTTGGAACTGGATTTTCTGGATAACCAGGCTGTAAAAGATGAAGCCAGCTACGAAGTACATTTTCAGGATATGAGCAATGACGGTATTGACAATGATGGTGACTGGGTTGCATTCCTGGATATCGATTCCAGTGGAACGATGGATGTTAGCGAAGGGGATACCATTATACACGATACTGGCAGTGATGGACTCTGGGCACAGAATGTGAATGATCCTGTCATGCGGAAATTTGGAAACCGCACAGTTCTTATGGGTTATTACCCTGGTCCTGATGCTGATGGTACCGAAGGCAATGGTCGACCAGATCGCGGTGAGCCAAACCTTGATGAGAATGATGCCGATGAACTCCAGGAAATGACAACCACCTTCTCCGTGATCCGGGAGACAGCTCTTTTTGGTGTCGATACACTGGTGAGTAACAGCTCAAACTTTTATGCTGGTAACTCCAATTATCAGTTTGTCCGTGATAATCACGGGCTCCTTGAACCGGATATCAGAGCTGAGAGCAATGTGGTTGATGGGGTGCGCTATATATTCAATAATGTATGGCGGATTGATCCGGATATGGATAGGACCACTGTGAATCGACCCATAGCTGAAATTCCTGAAATATCAATGGGGATTAACGTATCCTACAATCCCAAACAGCGGAAAATTCCCCATGATTATGAGATAGTCTTCTATGATGATTCAGTAGCAACTTCTATTACCTATGTGGCCTCCTTTAACAAAAAGTTGCTACCAAACCCCATCAACTTCACCGTGAAAGATTTAACTACGGATGAGATGATGCCTCTGGTTGGTTATAAGGCGATCAATGGAACTGCTCGGGATTTTCTGATCTATATCACGCACCAAACCGCAGAAAGTGATAGCTTTGTGACCTGGTATTTGACAATGAATTACAATGATGTGATTACACCTGCGACGCTATTCGAAGATGCTGATACTGCCTGGTCTGATATTCCTTCACTAGCTCTAGGCGACACCATGTGGGTTTATACTAAGAAGCCATTCTCATCTGGTGATGTATTCGAGTATTCCACTACTGCAGCTAGTGTAAATGATCTATCTGCAGCGGAAGACTGGAAAGAGAATGTCAGAGTTGTACCGAATCCATATCTGGCAGCTGCCAGCTGGGAAGCTGTGAACCGATTTGCCACTGGTCGCGGAGAACGCAGGGTTGACTTTATTCATCTTCCCGCAGATTGCACAATTCGCCTCTATACTATTCGAGGAGATCATATCCAGACACTGGAACATGATGGAGATATCTTTGATGGTACGGTTTCCTGGGATCTCAGGACCAAGGAGGGTCTGGATATTGCGTATGGTGTATACATTTTCCACATCGACGCTGGTGATGCCGGCGAAACTGTGGGCAAACTGGCTATAGTGAAATAGGAGGGAGGAAGTATGAAACGCTTAACAAAAATTGTACTGACTGCCTTGCTTACGATGCCAGTCATCATTTCGGCTCAATCAATGGTTGGTACCACTGCAGCTTATTTCCTGGGTATTGAGGTTGGGGGTCGCTCTGTTGGTATGGGTGGTGCCCATGTCGCCAGTGTGAATGATGCTACTGCCTTGTATTGGAATCCAGGCGCAGCTACTCAGGTGAAGGGGAATGAAGCCCTTTTTGTTCACTCCCAATATCTGGCTGGTACCAGCTTTGATTATGTGTCAGCAGTCTTTCACATGGGTGGATTGGGAACCATCGGTCTATCAGCTACCATGCTAGACTATGGAAATCTGATACACACAACCATTGAGGACCCGGATGGCACCGGGTTGACCTTTGGTGCGACGGATATGGCAATTGGATTTACATTGGCCCGGGCAATGACAGACAGATTCTCAATTGGTGGTACTGCCAAGTTTATCAGTCAAACCATCTGGCATGAGCAAGCTCTATCTGTTGCGGTTGATGTAGGGACGCTATACAGAACAGACTTTAAAGGTCTTGTGATGGGCATGAGCATCTCCAATTTCGGTTTACCCATGCGAATGACAGGTTCTGACCTTGAGCATTTCTATGATATCGATGAGGAGTTGGATGGTAATAATGGCAAGATTGTTTCTACCCTTGAAACAGGGTATTTCAATTTACCCCTGGTATTTCGTGCTGGCATCTCAATGGATGTTTTCAGAAATGAAACTATGGGTCTGCTTTTTGCAATTGATGCGCTTCATCCCAACAATAATTATGAAAGTGTGAACGTTGGCTTTGAATATGAACTGCTGAAAAAATTCTATGCGCGAGCAGGAAGAAAAGCGCTATTCCTCGAAGATTCTGAGGAAGGGCTTACAGCAGGATTCGGTTTGATCATACCTATGCGGGGTCTGAAAGTCCGTATGGATTATGGGTATGAGTATTTTGGTAGATTACAGGATATCCAGAATTTTAGTGTGGCTCTGGATTTCTAGTTTTTTAATAGATTTGATTTTAACAAACCAAAGGAGGTAAGTGTGAAACGCTTATTACTAGTAACCCTGTTTGCTCTCCTGGCAATGTCAGCCATGGGACAGACAAGTTTGTTCTTCTCTGAGATGATTGAGGGAAGTTCAAACACAAAAGCTTTTGAGATTTATAACGGCACGGGAGCCGAAGTCGATCTAGCTGATTACCTTGTATTGGGTAACTACAATGGTAATCCTTACAACGATACACTTAGATTTCCAGTCGGTACTTTGCTTGCCGATGGTGATGTCTATGTTGTCGCACATGAAGCAGCTGATGCAGCCGTAACCGCTGAAGCTGATTCACTCATCGAAGACCCTTATGCTGCAGGAACCTCATTTATTGCCGTTTTCAATGGTGATGATGTACGTGGTCTCTTTCACATGGTTGGAACTGACACAACATTGATTGACAAAATTGGTGCTGATGATCTTACTGACCCAGGTTCTGGCTGGGATGTAGCCGGTGTTGTAGCAGCCACTGCGAACCATACACTGGTCCGCAAATCAACTGTCACAGCTGGTAATCCAACATGGGCAAGTTCCGCAGGAACAGATGAAGCCAGTTCCGAGTGGATTGTTTTTGACCAGAATTTCTTTGGCTCTATCGGTTCACACCCATATGTAGAACCAGAATCAGTTACCTTTAGCGTCGACATGAGCTTCCAGACTACATTGGGTAACTTTGTTCCTGGTACAGATGTCCTCGACGTAGCCGGTTCCTTCAATGGTTGGGGCGGCGGCGACATGCTAACTGATGATAATGCTGACGGTATCTATGAAGGTACCTTTGACATTGTTGCCGGTGACATCGAATACAAATTCCGTATCAACAGCAACTGGGATACTTCAGAGAACCTACCTGCTAACCGTACTTATACAGTGGTTGATGGTGCAAATGTTATCCCAACAGTTTGGTATAGTGATCAAGAACCTGTCGGTACAGCCGATGTTGAAGTTTTTGTTCAGGTAGATATGACCGTTCAGCTTCTGAATGGTAATTTCAATCCAACAGCTGGTGACTTGATTGTTATCCGTGGTGGACATGATAACTATGGCAACTGGGGTGGTGCAATTCAGATGACCCTGGATCCTGAGCAGACCAATGTTTATACACATCTTTCCAGTTTTGATGAAGTTCCTGTTGGTTCAGGATTCGAATACAAATTCGTTATCCTTACTGGTGGTGATGTGGATGCTGCTATCTGGGAAGGTTCAGACAATCGTTCTTTCACCGCTACTGGCGATGAAGAAGATACAGATGTAAACGGCTACGGAGAGATTCTTCAGCCCGTTGCATACTTTGCTGACGTAACACCTGATGATATTATTACTCAGGATGTGACTGTCACATTCAATCTTGATATCTCCTCCGCATACAAAGCTCTCATGGCCGGTGACACACTCATCGACACTCAGACTGGTTCTGATGACATTACTATGTGGTCAGAAGTCAATGGTGTGACCATCAATGGTGTATTGAGCCAGTGGTGGGACTGGGGTAATGATGTAACATGTGTTGGTGAATGGGCGATGACTCAGACCGATACAGAAGGTTACCTCTATACCTACTCCTATCTATATACTGCTGGTCAGGCAAAAGCCCAACAGGCCAAGTTTGGTATCAACTCTCTTGACAACGAAGCTGGTTTCGCCCAGAATCGTGACTTCATGATCGACGATGCTGCCACCACATTTACACTGGACAACCTCTGTTTTGGAGAGCAGAACACAGATTCTGCACTTCCTTTCCCACAAATGTGTGGAATGGGACCAGAGCTCTTCATCTCTGAATACATAGAAGGTAGCTCAAGCAACAAAGCGATCGAGATCTACAATCCAACTGGTGCAGAAGTTGACCTCTCCGCTTACTCAGTCCAGGGTACCAACAATGGTACAGCCTGGGGTGATGGTGGCGACAGAGATCATGCTTTGACTGGTATGCTGGCTGCAGGTGATGTCTATGTGATCGCAGCTGATGCTGCTAACGAAGATATCCTTGCTGTTGCTGATGATACCCTGTCCTATGAAAGTCCAGTACACCACAATGGTGATGATGGCATCGCTCTTCTCAAGGACGGCATGTTCATCGATTATATTGGTGTGGATGGTGTTGATCCAGGTGATGGCTGGGAAGTTGCCGGCGTTGCAGATGCCACACAAGATCATACCCTCATTCGTAAAGCTGATGTCATCTCTGGTGACTTCTGGGCCAACTCCGTTGGTACTGATGCTGATGATTCTCAGTGGATCGTCATGGATCAGGATTTTGTCGGAAGTCTCGGCTCACATCCATATGTTCCTGGCAATCCTGTAACCTTCCAGGTGGATATGAGCTTCCAGACCACATTAGGTAACTTTGTACCTGGTACGGATGTGCTTGATGTAGCTGGAACTTTGAATGGCTGGGGTGGTGGTGACATGCTCACAGATGATGATGCTGACGGCGTTTATGTCGGTACATTTGAAGCACCTGCTGGTCCAATGGAATACAAATTCCGTATCAACAGCAACTGGGATACCTCTGAAGGTATTGACAACCGTCTTTATGAAGTAGTTGACGGTGTGAATGTTATTGATACTGTCTGGTACGGTAACCAGGAACCTTCTCCTCCAACAGATGTTGAGGTCTTTATTCAGGTTGATATGACTGTTCAGCTTCTGAACGGTAACTATGATCCTGACGCTGGTGACTTGATTGTTATCCGTGGTGGACATGACAACTTTGGAAACTGGGGTGGTGCAATTCAGATGACCCTGGATCCAGAGCAGACAAATGTCTATACTCATCTTTCAAGCTTTGACAATGTTCCTTCCGGTTCAGGTTACGAATATAAATTCGTTATCCTCACTGGTGGTGACGTTGATGCTGCCATCTGGGAAGGTTCAGATAACCGTTCCTTTACAGCAACTGGCCTTGAAGAAGATACAGATGCAAATGGCTATGGCGAGATTTTCCAACCTGTTGCTTACTTTGCTGACGTAACTCCAGATGATATTATTACCCAGGATGTCACAGTCACTTTTGAACTTGATATCTCATCAGCATATCGTGCTCTGGCTGCCGGTGATACACTCATCGACACACAGACTGGTTCAGATGACATTACCTTGTGGTCTGAAGTGAACGGTGTGACCATCAATGGTGTTCTTAGCCAATGGTGGGACTGGGGTAATGACGTGACATGTGTAGGTGAATGGGCCATGACTCAGACTGATACTGAAGGTCTGAAATACTCATATACCTATCTGTATACAGCTGGTCAGGCAAAAGCCCAACAGGCCAAGTTTGGTATCAACTCACTTGATAACGAAGCTGGCTTTGCCCAGAATCGTAATTTCGAGATTGATGATGCTGCAGCTACATATACTGTTGCTGATCTGTGTTTTGGTGAGCAGAATACTGACACCAATCTTCCATTTCCACAGTCATGTGAGCCACTGTCAATTGCCTCAATGCCTGGGATACCAACATCCTATGCTCTGAGCCAGAACTATCCAAACCCCTTCAACCCAACGACAACCATCAATATTGCGCTTCCCGAAGCCAGCAATGTTGTTCTGACCATTTACAATGCTCTTGGTCAGGAAGTCCGCACCTTGAAGACAGACTATCTCAATGCCGGTAACTACTCCGTAACATGGGATGGAATGGATAATTCAGGAAATACGATTTCAAGTGGTCTGTATATCTATACTATGACTGCCGGAAATCATAATTTCAGTAAGAAAATGCTCATGCTGAAATAATCGCGATGCGATTGCTTTAATCTTATTACAGGGTGGAGAATTTCTTCTCCACCCTGTTTTATTAAAAGGGGAGTTAATCAGTTCATCATGGTTTTATCGAGAAAACTGACCCAGAACAAACTGAAATTCTTTAGAATTTTTTTGCT
>JAERTH010000029.1 GCA_016844955.1 Fidelibacterota bacterium
GGACATATCCTGAAATCGGCCTGGTGTCTGGCCAGAGCATATCTGGTGGAACCAAATCCAGAATATCTGGCAGCGGCCACCAGGATTCTGGATGATGTCATCGCACAGGATGGCACCTATGACTATGGCGAATGGTGGGAGTGGGAACAGGCTTTTACTGCTGGAATGATGGTGTACTACATCACCGGAGATGAGAGCTATTTGAGCTTTGCCGATGAAAAAATTGACTATTTCATGGATACCTGTATCGACCCTGAATACGGTGATGTCTATCGCGGCCCAAACTCAGGAACGGGTAAAGGAGACTATTACAAGGCGGGTTATCACTCAACAGAGTTGGGATATTACATTTATCTATATAGCAATCTCTACTACTACAAAAACCCAGCTTCACTATACTACTATTTTGAAGCAGCGGACAGTGCAAGACAGATTACTCTCTATCCAATCGCCATTGAGGATTCAGTACTACATATCACAAATGTTCTTCTGGATGATGAAAACTTCTCCGATTTTGATGCTGGAAGCCGTATTCTGAATATTGCTCCAGGCATTGGTGGTGTCTTTTACGTGACATTTGAAAATGTGAGTGTGCCGAGTAGCATAGAGCACCAGCGAAATGCAATTAACCCTGGCATTTTTGCTCTGGCGCAGAATTACCCAAATCCATTTAATCCCACCACAACTATCAACTATGAGCTACCCGAACCATCCATGCTCAGCCTCACCGTCTATGATGTACGTGGGCATGAGGTGACAGTCCTTCAGAAGGGTGTAAAACCAGCAGGCAATTACACAATTCAGTGGAGTGGGTTGGATCAGTCTGACAATCCGGTGAGCACGGGTCTGTATTTCTGTCGCCTGGAGGCCAGTTCATTTAGCCAAACAATCAAGATGCTCTACCTGAAGTAGCTAGCTCACATGTCGTAATTCGTAGCTTGCTCATAATCAGTAACTCTGGCACTTCCTACCTTACCGAAGGAAAATTGTGCATGCGATATACCATTAAGAATGCAGGTTTTAGGGGCTGGTAGACCACGGCACAGGCTTTGCCACAGTACCCCAGACTATTGCTTGAAGGGGCGCTTGGATGAAAAATATATTTTTAACTGGTCTCATTTTAGGATTGTTGTTTTTGAGCTTTGGGAGTGTCTCTGGGCAATATCCATGGCATAGTATCGGTCCTGGCGGTGGTGGTGATTTTTCCTGTATTACCCAACATCCCACCAACGAAAATATCATGTATAGCGGTAGTTTTTCCGGAGGTATTTTCAAGTCAACAGATGCTGGACAATCCTGGACAAGCATCAACAACAATCTGGTTCATACGACCTATGGTACAGGCAATTACCAGGTCAATGATATTGTCATTGACCCAATCGATCATGATAAAATTTATATCTGTACCTCTATTGGGCTCTTCCAGAGTATCAATGAGGGTCAGGCCTGGAATTTACAGTACCCTACAGCTTTAAATGGAGAATCGGATAGGGTAAGTGTAGCCACGCTTGCCATTGACCCGGCAAAACCAGACACCCTATACATGGGACTGGGAGACGGAATGAATGAAAGTCAGGCACTGCATCTGGATTTCGAAGATTATGTAGGTGTGACAGGCTTTCTGAAATCCGTGGATGGTGGAGAGCATTGGAGCAGTGTTGAATTAGGCATGCCTGAAATGACTGCAGTACAATCTATTTGCATAAATCCTCTCAACACCAGCCAGGTCACTGTTGCTACAACAAAAGGTGTATTCCGCTCAGGTGTCAATTCTACGACGCAGATCTGGAAGGCTGGCTTTCCTTTTACTCATGAAGGCGGGATGGTTGCAGCCACAGAGTCCACACAAATAAATAATCTGGATGAGGTCTCTGACCAGGAACCTATGTGCCAGGGTGATTCAATCATAATTGAGGGCACAAGCAAAACAGGAGAAACCATCCAAACTAATTTTATCTATGGTGATGGATCTGGTGGTACTCATGGAACAACCCTGGGGGACATGTTGTCAATGATTAATGCATCGGGACCAAATGGTTGGGGTGATTTTGCCCAGGCAACGCTGGTCCATGGTCAAATCTATCTTGAGGATTTAGAAGCCAGTGATAGCCAAACCTCCATTAATATGTATGCTGCCCCCTCAAATCAGGGATCCGTTGCAGTTCCATATTTTGAAGAAGTCTCACCAGGCTTTACAGCGAGTGAAAACTCAGTCCCTCAAGTTTGGGAGGCAGGTTTTCCTTATACCCTGGATGGCATGATACCAGCTCAGAATTCCAGCGAGTTAAATGATTTATGGGAAACTTCAGATTCATATCTATTGTTGGATGGGGATGAGATTGTCATTAATGGGATGGGCAATTACGGGCAGTATAAAGAAACACTATTTATTTTTGGATCCCCAAGTGCTGGAAATGATTACATGGGGACAACCCTGGGTGATTTACTTGATGTGATTAATACAGAGTGGGGAGATTGTGCAATAGCCAGCCTTGTCAGTGGCCGGATTCATCTTGAGGATATCCTTCCAGGCAATAGTGAAACTACCATAAACATGTACGCTAGCCCTGGCAATGCTGGTGAAATTTCAATTCCCTATTTTCGTGAATTGTCTGCGGGATTTACACCGGGTGACTATTGGGGAGCCAAGCATGATGGACTACCCCACAGAAGTGTTAATCACGTCGCAGATGCAATTATTGATGATCACTACACGTTGTTTGCCCTTCTGAGATCTATCCAAACCACTTCAGATACGGGTGCCGTCATAGGAGGACTCTTCAGAAGTGACAATTCAGGTGAAACCTGGACAGATATTACTGCAAACTTACCCCTAATCCATGAGTCGGACTCAATGTTTTACGACTACGCCAGTTTTGACATCGATCCTAATAACCCGAACAATTTATATATTGCATCCCGTTCAGTGAGAGGTTCTGCTGGATCAAAATTGTACCGAATCCACAATGGGGCTAACGACTGGGAACTGGTTCCCAATTGGTCAAATGTGGGTTGGATGAGTGACAACTGGCTTAGGGAACCCTCAATCACAGATATTGCTATCTCTTCGTTCAGTTCAGGTCTGGTTTCTGTATGTGGATCAGGTGTCATTCAGAGTCCTGATGCTGGTGAAACCTGGCAGCAAAATTGTTCCACCCCTGTGGGCGAAGCATGGCAAGGCAACAGTCTGGAAATGTTGCATGCTGAGGCAATTGCCTTTCACCCCAATGATCCTGATATTGTGTACGCAGGCTATGATGAATTCGGATTATTTCGATCAGAAGATAATGGTTTGAGCTTCATCAGACTTGATTCCACTCAAAATCCAGCTTTAGGAACCTTACAGGAATTGGATGCTGTGAAAGATATTATGGTCGATCCAGATAATGGTGATTTGTATATCAGTCGTTGGCAGGGTAGTTCTTGGTTGCAGCAAAGCGGTGGTATTGTATTCAGTAGCGATGGGGGGAATTCAATTCGTTCAATTTCTTATGGTCTGCCATCGGGTCGTTGTGATCTTATCCTGGATAAAAATTCTGGTACTCCAGGAAGTCGAACGCTTTATGCAGCCATCTACGAGTGGGGGATGTACAAATCAATTAATAGTGGGGTCAGTTGGGAGGCCATCAATACTGGTCTAGGAGCAAATGCACGAAATGTGTGGGAAATCGCCATTGATCCTGACGATTCAAGCACACTTTTCCTTGGCATTAATTCGCATTGTAATGATATGGATGGCCTATACAAATCCATAGATGGGGGGGCGAGTTGGATGCAGCAACTCAGTTTCCCCGTGGGAGATGTTCTGGCAATCCAAATTGATGAATCTGGCACGATCTGGGGTTCTGTCACAAATGATTACGATTGGAGCAATTCGGGAGGTCTCTACCAATCAACTGACGGTGGAATCAGTTGGATACAAATGCATAACCATAGTCGGATTATTGATATTGAAGTTCATCCCATTGACCAGAATACCATTCTGGCAACGGGGCAACCCATGAATATGATAGGCGGGGATGCACCAGAATTACTATTGTCCATCAGTGGTGGTGCGGAATGGCAGGATATCTCGCTGGGAATACAAAATGGAGCTTTCAGTTTTGCACATTTCAATCCCCATAGGCCTGATCAGATCTACGTAGGAACCAGAGGTGGTGGCATCTGGAGGCATGATGATATGTTCACAGGGACTAGAATTGAAAATGAAGCACCACAGACTTTCAATTTGGATCAAAATTTCCCCAATCCTTTTAACCCCAGTACTAACATTCACTATGAGTTGTCCACAGAATCCAATGTTTCTCTATGGATATACGATGTCAGGGGTAGAATCATTCAAACTTTGGTATCGGATTATCAACCAGCCGGGCGATATGATGTGGTTTGGAATGCTGAAGCCGCAGATGGTAATTCTATAGGCGCTGGCGTCTACTTCGTTCGGCTTACAGCTGGGCTTGAGAGCCAGACCATAAAAATGCTGCATCTGAAGTGAGACCCTCTGTATTCTTAATTTAAAAGTCCTTGAACTAAAAAAACCTCGAGGATATTTTGATTATAAGTGGCAAGGTTCTACTGAAATGTTCTTGAGAGATCGCTGACTGGACAAGCGTGAAAATCAAGCAAAAACATAATATTAGCTACCCTCCAAACGGGCCTTTTGCACTAGCAATAAATATTGCCATTAAACAACTAAAGGTTATTTTTGGGTAACATTCTCATTTCACACTGAAATTCAAACCACTCGAATAGCGCCTCACAGCACCTCCATTATTATTTGATTCAAGGATCCATTCTCTAAGGGGGGATTATCCAATCAAGAACAAAAAACATGCCCTAGACACAGTGCCTGCAAATACGGCACTGTATTACCCGATGTACTCAAAGTGTGCCCAATCGTTAAACAATTGTGCACAAGGTATATAGATGAAAACAAAAGAGGAGGGGAAGCGATGAAACGCCTAAAGTCATGCTGGATTGTATTGGTCATTCTGATGACCACCAACTCAGTGCTTGGAACGATCTGGCAGGTGGATAACAATGGGCAAAACGGTGCGGATTTTCTCGAAATTACTGACGCAATTGCCAGTGTAGAAGTGTTGGATGGGGATACGCTATACGTGTATGGTTCAACCGCAGCATACACCGAGATAGTACTTGATAAGCGGCTTATAATCATTGGTCCGGGTTACTTTCTTAGTGAAAATACAGGGCTTCAGTTCAACCCAAATGCTGCGACCGTCAATGGCATCAATTTTCAAACCGGAGCTGAGGGATCAGTAGTTAGTGCACTCGTCTCTGGAGCGATTGGAATCTACACACATTCCATCACAATCTCGAGATGCCATATACATGCATATCCAATAGACATTTATCTGTTTGGTGATGCGGATAATTGTCTAATAACTGAGTGTCTATTGGATAACAATCTTTATCACCAATCAGAAGGTATTCCTGCCGGAGTAATTGTTTCAAATTGCTACTTAAAGGGAATAGGAACACGTGAATCACAAGTCGTATATAAAAACAACATCATTGATGGGATGCCATTAGTCGAAAACTCCACTTTTTATAACAATATTTTCATATGGGATGGTGATTACAGCGATGCGTGGTTTGAAGACCACTTAATCAATTGTAGTGTATACTCGAATATCTTTATGGGGACCGCTAGTTCTTCTGAAGTTTTAAATTGGCCGGATTGCCTATTCAATCAAACAATTGAATCCATTTTTGTAGACCAAGCCTTACATACTACTGATGGGAAATGGCAACTGGCTGAGGATTCACCAGCAATTGGGGCTGGTACTAATGGAACAGACTGTGGTATGTTTGGTGGCAGCACACCCTATGTTCTCTCTGGCATACCGCCCATCCCGACCATCTATCATTTTGAGGCTTCTACCTCAGGGTCTTCTACAAGTGGATTGCCGGTTCACATAAAAGTAAAAACACACAATTAGGTTCTCACCAATATCACTAACTAATATTGTTTAATCTTTAAACAAAGGTGAGTAACCTATGAAAAAACTAATTCTACTGATAGGTACACTAATTAGTGTAAGCCTTTTTAGCCAGAACCTGGACCGATTGGAATATTTTTTTGATACTGATCCAGGTTATGGTGCTGGAATAAGCGTGGATTGTCAGGCAAGTCCAGACCAAAATATTGATTTCAATGTTGATGTTTCGGAGCTGGGCAATGGTTTACATAAACTGGGAATTCGTAGCGCAGATGTGGACGGCAGGTGGAGTTTAACTTCATGGCAGGTTTTTCAGAAAGAAACTATAAGCTCTCTTGATCCGTATCCAGCTTTCTCTAGAATCGAATATTTCCTTAATATTGATCCTGGATATGGATTAGGTCAAAGCATTGACGTACCCTCTGACACCGTCATCGATATCGAATCCATTCTTGATATCTCTACAGTATCGAATGGCTTACATCGTCTGGGGATACGTAGTCAGGATGTCCATGGACGGTGGAGCCTCACATACCAGACTGTCTTTTTGAAAGAGACCATCGTTGCGCTGGATGACGCTCCAGATATTGTGGCTCTAGAATATTTTATCGATGCTGATCCCGGTTTTGGAGCAGGGACAAATGTCCCTCTGCTGGCTTCCAGCGAAGTGGACCATAGCTTTGTCGCTGATGTATCGGGGCTCCCGCTTGGTTTTCATCGTTTTTATCTCAGAGCTCGAAATGCAAGTGGGAACTGGTCACTGTTCAGCATCAGTCCCCTTGTCATTGAAAACAACGCTCCCCACGCTATCAATCCCCAGGTTGTCTCCATCGATTGGACCGTTTATGATGATACCTCAGGTGTGATCAGCATTGGGAGCTTCGATGATTTTGAACCCCTAGCTGATCTGGATTTACTTTTCGATGCCATGCTAGAGGTTATGAGTCCTGATCAGACCTATACCTTCGCCATGCAGGGCCGGGATAATCAAGGGATGCGTAGTTTACCTGTTTATCATGATTTCCAAATCCAATTCCTCAACTCACCTCCAGTACGTCAGGTCGAAATTGCGGATCAACTGCTCCAGGAAGACTTTGGTGAAGTAATCGTCGCCAATCTGGATACCATATTTCTTGACCTGGATGTACCTGAACGAGACAGCCTAAGCTACTCACTGATCTCAGATGATACCGTCTTGATCGCCAGTCTGGATAGTTGCTTGCTAAAACTGGAATCAATCCCTGAACGCTCTGGGACAACCACGCTGTTTCTTACAGCAACAGATGATAGCCTGGCCAGAGCCTTTGACACCCTTCAGGTAATTGTCAATCCAGTCAATGACCCGCTGGTGATGTTGAATTCAATCCCTGATTTAGTACTGGATGAGGATGTAGGACCCTATCAGGTCGTCAACCTTTATGACAACTTCTCCGATATAGACAATCCAATCCTGGAGTTCACTGCAAGCACCCCGGAAGAACATCTGTTGGTCATGATAAATGATAGTCTGCTCGTGGTTCAACCAGATACCAACTGGTCAGGAAGTGCTATGGTGGAAGTTGTGGCTACTGACGGCGAGTACAGTCTGGCTGATACATTTCTGGTAATTGTGAGGTCCGTGAATGACCCACCGATTATGCCCATTGCCTTGCACCCTCTGGGCAATGTTGAAATGGATTCAACGGGCTACTTTATCTGGTTCCTGTCTGAGGATCTTGAATCTGGTATGGCTGCCAGTTATCAACTCCAGGTGGATGATACTACCAGCTTTTCCAGTCCTGAGATTGATCAACACGATCTTGGACTCAATAACCTCTTGTCCCTGATAAGGACGTCTCTGGGGACGGAAACCAGAGAGCTTCGGGATACTGCTTTTGCTGTACAGCTAGGCAGTTTGATGGGTTTCTCTTCGCTGAGGAATGACGACCTTTACTACTGGCGTCTGAGAGCTATGGATGTGGGTGACACCCATTCGGTCTGGACAGCAGAAGGCACCTCATTCTGGTTTAATCCGGTCAATGATGCACCTTCCAGGGTGAACTCAGGCTTTACACCCGCAGACAATCAGGCTGTTGGAAGTATTTTCCCCACCATCGCCTGGAATGCGGCCCAGGATCCTGATTGGAGTGATCCTCATGCCAGTCTGGTTTATAACCTTCAAATGACCGAAGAAGAGGATTTCACCCTGGCCTTTGTGGATACCCTGACTGCACCAGGTAGCAATTCATTTGACGCCTATGATTTGTCAGATGACACACAGTATTTCTATAGGGTCAAGACTATTGATGATGAGGGAGTGGAGTCAGAGTGGTCAAATACTCAGCGTTTTATCACCAACACGGCTCTGGATCCACCGGGACCCTTTGCATTGGTTTTTCCGCCAGATAGTACAAACGGCCTGGAACAAACCTTCCAATTCAATTGGCAACCTGCCCTGGATCCTGATCTTTTTGATGTGGTCACATATAATCTGTACGTATCGGCTGATAGCACTTTTATTTCCAATGTGTTTGAACAGTTGGGGTTGGAATCTCCTGAGTTCCAGTTGTCAGAAAGTTTGCCTGACAATTCTATTTACTGGTGGAAGGTTGAAGCGATTGATACCGATTCATTGATGACCAATTCAGCAGTTTGGTCATTCGTCGTTGGAACGGTGAACATTGATTTTGTTGAATTGCCCACAGAATTCTTCTTGCAGCAGAACTTCCCCAATCCGTTTAACCCGACTACTACGATCCGTTATGCACTCCCTGAACAATCAGCCATAACTCTCACGATATTTGATGTCCAGGGGCGGATCATAAAAACCATCATTCCAGAAGCTCATAGCCCAGGATGGTACGAACAGCGGTGGGATGGGAGTGATGCTTCAGGCAATCCAACGGGTGCAGGTATCTACTTCTGTAGATTGACTGCAGGAAGTTTTCACCAGGTGATTAAGATGATTTATCTCAAATAAAAAAACGGAAAATAGATCTATAGCCCCTGAGTTTTATACCCAGGGGCTTCCTTTTCCGCCCTGTGCTATTGGCATCCCTCTCTTGAAGCACTATCCAGTTTTCCTCGTGAAAACATAGTTGCCGTAAAAATCCTCAATACCATGTAGACTGACGGACATCTTGTCACCAAGCAGTTTCCCCCGCACTTCGATCAAACGACCATCTGATTTGAGATAGGTAAATTTGAGATGGTTGCCCACCAATTGAAAATGATCTGCCCGAAAGGTTTCTTTTCCATCTGACATGATCACCTCTCCAATAACTGCATCATCCCGGGTTTTAATATCATATCCGACGATATCACCATTGTCCTTCTGGTACTCCCAGAGACCCCTGAAGAACTGGTTCTCCGCCAGGGACGGCCCATCGCTAAACGCTGAGAGTCGATTCAGATATTCATCGAGTGTGATTTCGCCATTGGTGAAAAATGCTTCTGGTAAAAGAGGGAAAAGAAAATCCCGGGTGAATGTATGCATTCGAGCATTGGTATACACTTCAAGTTTATCCGAAATGTTGCCACCCTTTTGAATATCGATGTTCAAAATTCTGACAGGATATGTATTAGAAAAATCTACTTTAGATAGTGAAAGTGTTTTGACCTTAGGATTCAGGCGCGTTCTAAAGTGAAGACTCATATTTTGAGGATCAAAGAGAACGGACCATTCCGGATCATCATTCACCCTCAGATTTTTTAGCATGTTTAACCCATACTTCACCACATCCTTCCAGGGCTTGTAATCATCAACCATTCTGGCAAATCTGACAAAACGTGGGGTCTTCGGATTGTGGATATCAATGGGATAAGTTCCACCCCATCCTTCGTAAAACTTTAAGAGCTCCATTTCCCGCTCATAGGGCGAATTGAACAAAGCGGGGACAGGCATATTTTTACCTTGATCAACGACAACTTGACCATCATGAAAAGCTACAGCCGCAGTATTCCCTTGAGAGTCACCTATGAAGTAATGCCATCCCCAGCCATCAATTTGGAATTGATAGGCGCATTGAACGGCTTCATCCAGAGTCGAACAATTATCCAAAATATACTGAATCCAGTTCATCTGGCACAACCTGGGGAGACTATCATTCTTGGGATACTCAATATCATCGCTCATTTCCCAGATGACCAATCCAGATTCATTCATACCACCATCAGGTAAATTCTTCCCAAAACAGTTGAAGCTTACAGAGCCATAGCGTGAGACCCAGGAATGAGGAGAATTGGTTTGACCCGCATTGGTGGTTAATTCCGTCCAGGTAATCCCGGTTTTATACACACCTCTGGGATTAATGAAGAGCAATCCCGGAACACCTATGTCCCCCTGATTTAGATTGTGTCCGTAGACCAGTTTGTCACCACTCTGTAGTTTAAATGTGGAACATGCCAACGTGAATGCAGGCATCATATACAATAGGAACAGAACCCAATACCCAATGATCCTGCTGTTTAGTGTTTTCTCTCTCATTTCGTTCTCCCTAAGTTTAAAAGTAACCTCTTGTGATTCATCAAATCAGCTTTCCAGCGCAATCTCATACTTAGACTCAACTGCTTAAACTTTTGTTGCAGGGATTTCACTATTGGACAGTAACACAGCAGGTGAAAACAGCCTGTACGGAGTAGCCATTCGGTTTTCTGGGGTTGGAAATGGCCCAATTTCGATTTGAATTGATTTGGCCAGCGGCCTGGTACCGGTTTGGCTCGTTATTAGACATTGCCGGGGATGGCGCAGGTGGTTATTTTCTAATTTCGAAATAGTAGTGAAAATACATTCATTTGCGGACATGTTCCATCCATTACATAAGTAGATTGGATTGAACGGAGTAGAGGGGGCAACTGAAGTATTTCCCAGGGGGATTTGGTTATTGGCCTGCTTGTCAGGGTCGGGTAAATCAAGACAGACACACAATATGATGACATCACTTCAAAAACGTGACAGTATTCACCAAGACCAGGTGAAAACCTACCATCTGGATAAATTCATATTATCCAGCGTGATGATCTCGTTGGCTATTCCTCTGGTGACCTCTACTTCACTTTTAGATTTTAATGCACTGCAGCGTGCGGCCTTCTCAGTCACCAGTTTGTTTGCCACAGTGCTCTTGCTCATAACCAGCTCAACCAAAACATGCATCTCTCTCAATGGTTCCTTCATCACCATCTCCTTAGGATTTCCGCTGGTTCTTATCCTCTCGTCAGCAGTGAATGGAACGTTGCTACTTTCATATACCGATTTCTTTTTTCTGCTCCAACTTTTTGGTTTTAGCTATCTCTGTATGCTGGTGATTAATCGGATCGGCATGAATAGCTTCCTCCTGGCCTCTGCGCGAATCATAACTATTGTTTTGCTGGTTTTTGTGACAGCTGGTCTTGTCCAAGTATTAGGTGTCCGATTACCCTTTCTACCTGAATTTACTGCTCCAGGTAGTTTTTTGGCCAGCAGACCCTTTGCCGTTGAATACTTGGTGGCTGCAAGTCCCTGGCTTTTGATTCCCCTTGTCAGCAAAATCAGCAAAACTCATAGGGCCATCAATATCCTCGTCTTTATTGCTAGCATTAGCTATTTGCTGCTGTTGCGCGGTCGGGCAGGCATTGTAGCACTTGTAGTGGGAATTGGAGCTTTTTATCTCGGGCAATATATCACTTGGGATAAAAGTGGAAGCTTCGTTAGATCCAAAATATTTAAATGGTCCTTAGCACTGTTGGTGATTCCTATAGGTATCGGTTTTATTCAAATAGACGATCAATCAAGAAAAGACCTTGTTCAAACAATCCGGCAGACAGTGGTTTTGGATGAAATAGATGTTGACCCTCGGTTGAGAAGTTGGTCCAGCTCCATGGAGATGTTTTATGAAAAACCTATCCTGGGTCAGGGTACAAATTCCTGGGCTGGGCTCTTCCCAGCCTATGAGGGAGCGTTGTATCAGGATCAAAACATTTATCATGCGGGTTATCTTAATCCTCACAACACCTGGTTTGAATATATCGCCGAAAATGGACTGGTTGGGCTGCTCTTCTTCCTGGTACTTACTTTGGTTATTGGCTTTCGGCTTATTCAGCGAATGCGTAAAAATCCGCGCTATCTCTACCTGCTGATTTCATTCTCAGGCATACTCACGGTATCCCTGTTTTCCTTTGCCAAGGATCGCGTTGCACCCATGCTAATCCTTGCAATGCTTATGGGGATTGCATTTTATCAAGAGGATAAAGCTTCTCGATTAAAGATCCAGGTATCCAGAAAATCTTTGAGTATTGTTCTGGTGGTGATTTTATCGATGAGCTCCATTTTTATGGTTAAGGCTTATTCCGCTCAAAAAATTTATATTTCGGGGATACAACATAAGTTTAGCGGGAATTATGAAAGTGCTATTGCCGACTTCAATAGAATTAACGAGGTTATTTTCCCTGTTGATATCAATGGAACGCCAGTATGTTATTATGCTGGTGTGGGGTATTACGAATTGGGGGATTATCAATTGGCCTTAAATAACTTTCAACAGGCTCAAACGTTTAGCCCTTACAATCCACTCATTTTGAATAATGTAGCTTCAACGGCATTTCAAATAGGGGATCAGGATTTGGCCGAAAAGACGTACCTGAAAATAAAGACTCTATTCCCCAACTATTACGAGCCACAAATTAATCTTCTGGCTATGTATACCAATAACGGTCAGCATGAATCTGCTATTCAACACTTGAACAGACTGCTTGCTGACAGTGACAACATATTTGCAGTTAACAAGGGTACCTTATTCAAGATCAAGGAGTACTACGATGAATTTCACAGTCGCTAACAGAATCACAGCTCTGGTTGCCTTTCTGCTTACAACTTGCCTTTACGGTCAGGTTCTGGTCGATCTTCAACCTGCAACAGGAACACAGGGAGAGATGTTTCCCGTTACCCTGACTGGTCAGAATACAGGATGGTTGACATCTGAGTATAGTGACGCATCCGTGACCTTTTCGGGGGAGGGAATCTCAACCATCTCCAGCTATGTTCTCACCGGAACCACCATCCGCGCAGAGCTTGAAATTTCGCCTATGGCTGGACCAGGTGCCCGCTCGCTGTTCCTGGACTATAGCGATTTCAATAACACAACTCAAAGTCTTGAACTCACAGATGCGTTTACCGTACTCGATTCTATCATTCCCAGCTTCGTCCTCCTACCTGATATGGTGGATCAGGGAGCTGGAGAAATTTTAGTGGATATCTATTGTGAAGATATTGTCTGGTCAACAAATCCCGGGGATAGCATTGCCATCCGTTTCAATGGCCTGTCGTTTCCTATACGCGACCTTAGTGTTGTAGCAAATAACCATATTCAGCTCTACCTGACCATTGGCTATTCGGTGGCCAGTGGCAGTTATGATGTGACTATTGAGCAATATTCAGGGCTATCCATAATTTCGTCGCACACGCTTATGGATGGGTTTACTGTCTCAGCAACCCCCCGTCAGATTGTGGGCATGGAGCCAGGTGCAGGTAAGCAGGGAACCCAGTTTGACGTCACGGTCACTGCACATGATCTGGATTGGGTCATTTCTGAATACTCCTATGTCGACTTAATGGTTTCTGGTGATGGCGTTCTTATCACGGGTGAGGATATTGTTGATGCTCAAACCATCACGGCTTCAGTCAACGTTTCTGAAACTGCAACCGTTGGGCCGCATACACTCTACCTATCCTATGTAAACCAATCAGGTTTGAATCGCATCCTTGAAAAAGACAGCGCCTTCACAGTGTTAGATTCTTTGATTCCGACGATTACTGGACTAAGCACAAACACATTTATACAGGGGGATCAGGAGGAATATTTCAGGATTGAGGGCTCAGATGTGAATTGGTCATTGACTGGGAATGATAGTATTGCCGTTGATTTCCAAAATGAGGGCATTGCAATTGAATCATTCTGGAATGTTTCACCCACTCAGATTCACACTTTTCTCAATGTTGATTGGAGCACTCCTCCAGGTTCGTACGATATGACAGTTAAACAATTCAGTGGGACTTCACTCATCATGGAAGTATCCCTGGAAAATGCCATAACAATTGCTGCCTCACCACCAAGTCTGGTTGCCCTTGATCCTGATTCAGCATTGCAGGGTAGCAGTTTCCCAATGACTATCACGGGGAACAATACAAGTTGGGGTGTCTCGGAGTACAGTTTTTTCAATGCCCATTTTAACTACTCAGGAGTGGAGCTGGAAGCACCCGTTGTGGTGAATGAAAACATGCTCACATCTACAGTAAGCATTGCCCCTGACGCTATGCCAGGTGATCGTACCTTTTACCTTTCATTCCTCAATCCTCTGACTCAGCAATTACTGACACTCTCACTTGGTTTTGAAGTTCTTAGTTCTATCACTCCCCATGTTAGTGCCCTGGAACCAACAAGTATCATGCAAGGCGATGAGGAAACCCAATTGGATATTTATGGGCAGGGGGTTGTGTGGTCAATGGATATCGGGGATAGTATATCCATCCAATTCGACACGGATCAAATTATGGCGAGCCAGTATACCCTGATTGACTCCGCACATCTGCGCTGTTTTGTAGATGTTGATCTTCTGATTGAAGCAGGGGAACACGATATTATTGTCCAGCAATTTGTAGGCGATTCCCTGGTCTATGTTGTAGAGGGCCTAGGATTACTGGATATTACCGCAGCTCCGCCACAATTGTATCACATTGATCCTGCATCCGTATCCCAGGGAGCTCAATTCGAAATGACCATAACAGGGCACAATACCGGTTGGCTGCAGTCAGAGTATGACTATCTGCTGGTCAATTTTTCTGGAGAAGGTATTGCTAATAGTTGGGTTTGGAACATCTCAGATGAAAATACAGCATTCGCCGATGTAACCGTATCTCGTGAAGCGCTAGCAGGCTCCCGTACAATAAATGTCACTTACTATAGAGAGATTGGCTACCCGGTAGAATATTCTCTTTCAGATGCTTTTACTGTGGTTGAAGCTGCCCCGGCTCTGCTGCGGGTAGAACCAGATACAGTCCGTATTGATGAATTCTATGACCTCTACTTGATAGGTGTTGACGGGCATTGGGGGTACAGCACCACAAATAATGTTATAGTTAGTGTTTCCAGCGAGGATCTCACCCTTGTTTCCTCAGATGTGGAAAGTGATACCAGTATCCACTTTGAGATGGATGTGTATTCAACAACCGAGGCAGGTTACCGTAGTCTTTTCCTGGAGTACTACGAAGATGGGAATTTGATCCACAATTTGACATTGGACAGTGCTTTCTATGTCAAGCGTCCAACTGATGTTGACCTTCCTGATGTTACTGTGCCAACTGAGTTTGTATTATATGAGAATTTCCCCAATCCATTCAACCCGACCACCACAATCCGTTATGCACTACCCGAACAATCTTCAGTTGCCCTCACAGTTTTTGACATTCAGGGACGGGTGATTAAAACCATCACTCCAGGAGTTCAAAGCCCTGGGTGGTACGAACAGCACTGGAATGGTATTGATGCTTCAGGAAACCCCGTGGGTACAGGCATGTATTTCTGTCGATTATCTGCTGGGAAGCATACCGAGGTGATTAAAATGATTTACCTAAAATAAAGAACCAGAAGCATTTGTTTAAAGCCCCTGAACGCAAAAACTTAGGGGCTTTCTTATTGACTCGATCAATCAGTCCTCCGCTTTGAGATAGATGATTTTCTCCAAATGATTCTTTCCAATATGACGTAATCACCTTTTCCAGCAACAGAATTGTCCTCGGGTATTTGTTTCGTATGTATTGACTCACTATTTTTCCTTCAAACACCCCAATATCGTTGAAGAGTTAGTTCTCATCTAAGACCAACTGGTTTTGATTATTCAAGCGGATTTGACCGCATTTTCCAGGAGTGACTTTTGATAATTCCTCAGCGGACAAAAATTCCCCCAGCAGCGGTCGAGCCATGGATTTGCAGGGAATAAATTTCCCATCAAAACGACGAGTCAAAGAAACCATGCAAAGGTATGGTACATAATAACAGTGAGTTATAAGATGAATAGTGCCGTGTCATACAGTTTGAGTAATAGGAACGGATAATTGTCAGATCGCAAATCGCAATTCCAAGTTATTTGAATAGATCAGAGCACATTTACTTGAGTTCTACTCTAACATCACAAAGAGGTTAATATGAACTCTGTTGCCGGGGCAACCGAAGAAATGACCAGTACGGTGAGTGAGATTGCCCAGAATGCAGAACAGGCCAGAGAAGTAACTGGAGAGGCCGTTGAAAATGTAGCGCAGGCATCAAAACGAGTTGATAATCTGGGTGTTGCCGCCTCAGAGATCAGTAAGGTAACTGACACCATTATCGAGATCGCTGAACAAACCAAACGTCTCGCGTTAAATGCAACAATCGAGGCTGCTCGCGCCGGGGAAGCTGGTAAAGGTTTTGCTGTGGTCGCCAATGAGGTCAAAGAACTTGCCAGCCAAACAAATGCAGCCATTGCTGATATCAGTAGTAAAATTGAGGCCATCCAAAGTGAAACCTCTGGGACGGTGACCGAAATTGCTTCTATCACCACAGTTATAGACAAGGTGAATTCAATTGTCAATACCATTGCAACTGCAGTAGAAGAACAGAACGTAACCACTCAGGATATTGCCAGCAATATTGGTCTGGCAACAAATGGTGTATCTGAAGTTGTGAATAATGTATCTCAGGCGGCTCAAGCAGCACGTGAAGTTGCATCGAATATTGCCATTGTGAATGCAGATATCGGCACAGTGAAACAGTCTGGTGAGGATCTGAAAGGGTCAACAAATCTTATCACCAAGACAGGTGACCAATTGGCAGATGTAGCCAATCGATTGAATACGTAACACTAAATCAGAATAAACGTAGAATCTTTTAACTGATCAAGTATCTAGGCAACTCCCTCGCAAATAAATATTTACAGCGGGGGGGATGTCTCCAGTAGAAATGCTGAAAGTAGCGCCTTGTAACATCTGACAAAGACTGAAAGATATGCGTATTCAACAAAGCCTAAGTCGGGAGCACACCCAACAGACATCAAGCATCCTAACTTTAAGTAATTTTCCTCCGAAACACTAATTACCAAACCCCCTGAAGTAAAAACCAGGGGTTTATTGCTTCCTGTTTAGATTCGATCACTGTTTTTATGATGTCACAGGTCATGATTTAGGATAAGCGAGGTTCCAGATTATCTTACTAAATCAAAACCGTATAAAAGAAATAAGGTTTGGGAAATTTCTCAAGTGAACGGATGGAATAAAATTCAACTGAGAGTGCCAAAAATAATTACTAATTACTTCAGCAAACTTCTGCTGACGATCCTTAGTATTTCAAACCTGATGGCCCAACAACAGGCAGTCAAATTTAATCATCTCGTCATTGAAGACGGACTATCAAATAGCTATATCACCTGCATACTCCAGGATGGTAAGGGGCTCATGTGGTTTGGAACCCAGGACGGACTCAACAAGTTTGATGGCTACGATTTTACCGTGTACAAGCATGATTCATCCGATCCCAATTCACTTTCAGACAATTACATAAGATCCATCATTGAAACCAGTGACGGCTTGCTCTGGATTGGAACCGAAAGCGGGGGGCTGAATAAATTTGATCCCCCCACAGAGCGGTTCACCCATTACACACACAACCCAACTGACCCTAACAGCTTGAGTCATAATAGTGTCAAGGTCATCTATGCCAACCCGTATGACAATGGCGGCGTCATCTGGCTCGGAACCATTGGAGCTGGTGTCGATAAATACAATTCAACCTCCAACACATTCACACACTACCGCAATGATCCAGACGAGCACAATTCTATCAGCAACAACTACATCAATTCAATCCATATGGACAGTCGCGGCTACCTGTGGGTGGCTACGTTGAATGGGCTCAACCGATATAATCCTCCCCAGGATAGTTGGACAGCATTCTACAATGATCCTGAGGATAGCAAGTCCATCAGCAACTCAGAAGTGTATTCCATTCTGGAGGGCAGCAATGGGGCGCTTTTGTTTGGAACCCTGGATGGAATGAATCAACTGTTGGATGGCAATAGATTTGTCCGTTTCGACATTGATGCTAACCTGGAATTGAATGAGGTCGATATACAATCCATGCTTCAAGATCAATACGGACGATACTGGATTGGCACATTTCACGGTCTACGCAGATTTGACAAGAAAGAAAACAACCTGGTCCTGTACCAGAACGATTCAGGAGACCCTAATAGCCTGAGCGATAATAACATTACTTGCCTGTATGAGGATAATTCAGGTCTCTTGTGGGTGGGAACCGGCGGTGGTGGCATTAACAAAATGAAGCCCAATGCTGAATATTTTCTCCATTATGACCACATACCTGGAAATCCGGTTAGTCTTAGTCACCCCAGTATTCGTGGAATTTATGAAGATCAGGCAGGAATTCTGTGGGTTGGAGGGTATGGAGGGTTAAACCGAATAGATCGGGCAACGCAGCAGTATACTCATTTCAGAGCCAAAGCTGTTCATTCAGGTTATCTAAACACCGATGCTATCTTTAGCATCATCGGGGACCGGGGAAATCAAAATGTCTTGTGGATCGGTTCTGAAGGGGAGGGGCTGTTCAGGTTTGAAAAAAACACGGGAAAAGTAAAACACTTTCTTGAAGATGATGCTGACATCCAACGATTATACATGGACATCAGCGGGAAGCTCTGGATTGCCACCTTAAAAGGCCTGGTACGCATGGATACCACCAGTTCTGAATTGATTACTTTTAATCATGACCCCCAAAATAATCAGAGTCTTAGCGATGATAAAGTGGTGACCATTTATGAGGATAGTCAGGGACTGATCTGGGTTGGGACCAAAACCAACGGTCTTAATCGATTTAACCCGGAGACCCAAAAATTCACGCGATTCACCCATGATATCAATAACCCCAACAGTCTGAGCATCAATCGAATCAAATCAATTTTTGAGGATCGAGCTGGAGTTTTATGGATTGGTACCAACGGGGGCGGATTAAATCAATTCGACCGACAAACCGAATCCTTTAAAAAATTTACTGTCAAGGATGGGCTTCCCAATGATGTGATCTATGGGATTTTAGAGGATAATAATAGCAACCTGTGGTTGAGCACAAACCTGGGGTTGTCCTGCTTTAACCCCAAAACAAACACCTTCAAAAATTATGACATCAATGATGGCTTGCAAAGCAACGAGTTTAATACCTCCTCCTACTTCAAAAGCAAAAGTGGTGAAATGTTTTTTGGCGGGATAAATGGCCTCAATGCCTTCCATCCTGAGAGAATTCAAGAGGATGACTTTATTCCTCCCATTGTCCTTACGAATTTTTTGATTTTTAACGAACCGGTTCCTATAGGTGAAATAGAACAGGAACGAATCATCCTGGAACGCCATATTTCCGAAACCTCAGAATTACATTTGTCCTATAAGGATGCGGTCATTTCTTTTGAGTTTACGGCGCTGAGCTATGCTGCTCCATTAAAAAACCTATATGCCTATAAAATGGAAGGTTTTGACAAGGACTGGATCTACACAGATGCATCAAGACGCTTTGCCACTTATACGGATCTCAGGCCGGGGAAGTATGTGTTTAAAGTAAAAGGATCGAACCATGATGGGGTGTGGAATAATACTGGCACATCCATCAAAATTCAAGTGGCTCCCCCTTTCTGGAAAACATGGTGGGCGTATGTCCTGTATATTTTCATCGCTCTATTCCTGCTTGTGGGGAGTTTCCAATGGAGACTCTGGCAGATGCATAGACGTACTGAAGTCTTGGAAGCTCTGGTTGAAGAAAGAACCGTTGAGATTCGTCAACATCAACACGAGCTGGAAAAACAATTCAACTTTGTGAATAGCGTCATCGAGTCACTTTCACATCCGTTTTATGTTGTAGATGTGGCCAGCCAGGAAGCCGTGCTGGCCAACACGGCAGCCCGTAGAGCCGAAGTACTTGAAACCTCGATTCATGCCTCGCCCATCTTGGAACCGGGTGAAGCCCTGAGTAAATCTGAATATCAATTGATGCTAGCCGGAGTAAAAGAGACAGGCCAGGCTGTGATGAGCGAAAAAAAACATCTCGATTCCTCTGGGGAGGAGAAGGTTTATCAGATTAACTCCTATCCCATCTTTGATCAGGATGGCCAGGTGATTCAAGTAATCAAATACTGGTTGGATATCAGTGAAAGAAAAGCCCTTGAAAATGCATTAACAGATAGTCTACAGAAACGTGATCAGGAGCTAACTACCAAAGCCATGCGTATGGCTCAGGATAAAGAAGTATTAATTGGAATCGTCAAAGACGTGCAGGAATTATATGAGAAAAGTCAGCCGAATAAAAAAGCACCTTTTAGATCCCTGCTTTCCAAACTCAATGATCAAATTAGTTCTGACAATCAATGGGATGAATTTGAGCTGTGGTTCCAGGAAGTTCACAAAGATTTCTTTACCGCACTGAATAAAGATTTCCCGGATCTTGTTCCCCGGGAAATGAAGATTTGTGCATTCTTGAAACTGAATCTCAGCACAAAGGAAATAGCCAATTTGACCAACCTTACTGTGAAGACCATAGAGGTCTATCGGTCAACCTTGCGCAAAAAATTGGGTGTTCCACCCGGTACAAATTTGTTAAAATTCATTAATGATATTTAGCTTCACACCTCACCCCCTCAACATTTATCGCTTCATAACACCTTATAGTTAATTAATTAGAAACAGTCATTTACAGTTGTTATGCCTGAATGGTATAGTGGTTTATTTAAGGTACATTCAGGTTTTCATAAGGCTCGTGTCAATGGTTTACCCCTAAGTTTTAGCATCATGGATCAAAACAATTCGAAAGATAGTCAGCCAGACGTAGGGCTTAGAGGGGAAGATGGGTCTTCTGATATGAATTCGCCAGCCACTACAGATGAAGATGCAAAAAAATTTGAGAAAGCAATGGCTGAATTAAAGGTCTTGAAAGCATATCTGAAAAAACAAGAATCCGAAAAAAATGATACAAATAAAGAGGAGCGCAACGATGAATTATCAAAAGACCAGCTTTATTAAAATCCTTAGCATCATAATGGTATTGTTGCTTATGGTAACATCTCTAACTGCTGATCAGATTCTGCATTGGTCAGGTGAATCGAACGCGAATGATGTTTCGGGTAATGGATACCACGCAACGCCATACAATATCACTTACGTTTCCGGTGTCCAGGGCGAGAGTTTTAATTTTAATGGATCAATTACTAGTAGTGCTTCCTCCCTTTCCAGAACTCTATCCCATTACCCCACAGTCTCCATTTCATTTTGGATCAATCCCAGCGAGCAAACGGCAGGTGGTCAATGGCTCAAAAGGATTTTTAGCAGCGTCTCTGACCGATCTGAAATCGCATTTCGTGGTCAAAATATCTATATCTACACACCTTCTGCAGGCTGGAATTATCTCGGTACCATCAACCTGCATCAATGGAGCCACATTGTCATAACCCAGAATGATGGTGACAATAGTTTGAAATGTTATATCAATGGAGATCTTGTTGCTGAAAAATCCATGGATTTCCAGGTAAGCGGGGCGATTAAGATGGGAAGAAAGTATAACTACGCTGGAGAATCCTTCAAGGGTGCCCTGGATGAAATAAAATTCTATTCACATGTGTTGACTCCTGCTGAAATCGCGGAGGAATATGATTCGGAAGCCCCGGTTATCACCCTTATGGGAAACAACCCTACCAGCTTGTTTTTCCGTGATACATACGTTGAACCTGGGTACACCGTAACGGATAATCGTGATCCCAATCCCACTGTAGAAGTCACGGGTGCTGTGAACACAGAAGCCCCCGGATCCTATGTGTTAACCTATACGGCCACCGATGCGAGCGGCAATGTCAGTACTCCTGTACAACGTACTGTGACTGTGAACAGTCTGCTAACCAACGGAGGATTTGAAGGCACCGGTTCTGGGTGGAGTAAGAGTGGTAACGTCTGGATTCACGGTAGTGTGGTTCATTTTAATGAATATAATTCATCTGCAAATGGGTCAGTCTACCAATACGTGAATACCGTGATTGGGCAACAGTATCGATTGGAGTTTGATTATTGTGCCCACGGGAATACAGCACCCGGCGGTATGCGGGTTCGAGCCCATGTTGGCCCCTCACCAGTAGTATTAGATCAGACGCTGACAGCCGGTCCAGTTGCATGGGAATGGCAACATGCCTCCTATACATTTACTGCTCAACAGACCAGCACTCGCATATGGTTTGGAGATAGTTCCACCCGATCCTATCAGTGTGATTTACATTTGAATAATGCAACTCTGATTGAATACACCCCACCCAATGCCGTCGCCGGCCTTGATCAATTCATCACATGCGTAATTGGCGACATTCAAGTTGAGTTAGATGGATCTGCTTCAACTCATCCTGACGGGGAAGCTCTGACATACAGTTGGAGCGAAGGGAACACCATTTTAGGAACTGAGGCTGTGATTGCCCCATTGCTTGATGCAGGAGAGCATCAAATTACACTTACGGTTACCGATGCATCAGGTGGATCTCATAGCGACCAGATAGTGGTGAGTATTGAAGCGGACACTGAAGACCCAACCATCGTGCTAAGCGACTATCCACCAACGCTTGCAATAAATACCCCCTATGTGGAGGCAGGCTATCAGGCCTCCGATGTCTGCGATGCAGGGGTTGAAGTCACTATCACTGGAAATGTTGATACAGGAGTCTCTGGCATATATACCCTAACCTATTCAGCTCAGGATGACGCAGGGAATACGAGTACAGTGGATCGAGTTGTAACGGTCCTGCCAGGTTCACAAACACATGAAGGTGAAGATGTATCCGTCGAACTAAAGGACGAAAACCACCCAGGTGAGGAAAGTAAGCTTAAGATAAAATTTGAACATGTCGATGAAAGTGGAGCTACCACTTATAAAACCAAAGACCATGCGGAATGGCAGCTAGAAAACCCAGAACTGCCCGAGAATGCAAAATCACAGGAGCAGGCAAAACTTCACGAAATTTCCACAACCGCTAAAAGTAGCGGTAAGATCGAGTTGGAATTTGAATATGATGACGAAATGTATACTGATCCTGAAAAGTTAAAAATTCTGAAGGCCAGGGATTCCGATGATGATGGGGAGCTGGACGAATGGGTTGATAAAACCTCCCAGCACGATCCGGATGCAAAGAAAATCAAGGCTGAAGTTGACTCACTTGCTTCAGACCCGGAAAAACCCTCTCGTTTTGTTGTTGTGGAAATCAATAATACACCTGTGGCCGATGCGGGAGCAGATCAATCAATTTCATGTGCAGCAATTGATGTTGAGATTGAATTAAATGGATCTGCTTCTTCTGATCTGGATGGGGATATTCTGTCCCACATTTGGAGCATAGGCAGTACGATTATCGGTAGTGAAGCCACTATTTATCCAACGCTAGGTGGTGGAGATCATGTCGTTACACTTACCGTAACGGATCTTTTTGGTGATTCCCATAGTGACCAGGTGCTGGTTAGCATTGATATCGATGATGCAAGTCCAACAATCACGCTTAATGCATATCCTCCAACCCTGGCAGTATTCACCCCCTATGTTGAGGCCGGCTATGTGACCTGGGATGCCTGTGATGCAGAGGTAGATGTTGAAATTGTCGGTACTGTTAACACCGATGTACCAGGGATGAATACAATAACCTATTCAGCCCAGGATGATGTCGGGAATATCAGTACTGCAACGCGAGTAATCCTGGTCATGCCGGGTGAGCATACTCCTGAGGGTGACCATGTAAAGGTCAGTCCAATCGACGAAAACAACCCGGATGCAGAGAAGCGGATGGAGATAGATTTTGAGCAAGTTGAAGAGAGTGGAGCCACAAAATACAAATCCAAACCACAAGAAGAATGGGGCTCAGAAATTCCAGAGCTACCGGAAAAAGTGAAGCCGGATACTCGGACAAAACTCCACGATGTATCCACAACGGCAGAAAGTACAGGCTCGATTGAGATTGAGTTTAAATATGAAGATCAACGGTATGAGCAACCCGAGCGGGTGAGAATTCTCAAAGCCCAGGATACCAATGGTGATGGGGAGCTGGATGAATGGGTTGATAAGACAACGGATCACGATTACGACGAAAAGAAGATAAAAGCTGAGGTTGAATCGATTTCCCCTGATGAAGAATCGCCGTCACATTTTATTATCGTGGAAATTCACAATCGCCCAGTTGCTGACGCCGGTGCAGATCAATCTGTTGTCATTAATGAAGGCACCGCACTTATTCAGCTTGATGGGTCAGGTTCCAGTGATCTTGACAACGATATAGTTAGCTATTCCTGGTCTGGTTCAGGTGTTTCCGCTGATGGCGAATCCCCGGAATTACTGCTATCGGATGGCGTTTATAATATTGTGCTAACGGTAACAGATGAAAGTGGCAAGCTAGATATGGATGCAGTCACCATCTCGGTAGATCTTGGCCAAACAACTGAGGTTGGATTCGATATTGAAGTCGAACCGGTGGATATCACTACAAACACTTACCCTGTGAAGCTCGAGTTTGATGAAATCATTGAGGAAGGAATTTCTAAAACAGAGAGCCGTCCCAATGGACCACCGCTACCTGATAGAGAAAATGGTGGCAAAAAATACAAAGACTATCCAGATCGTGTCTACTATGAGATTGAAACCGATGCAAAACATCGTGGAAATGCCAAGGTTGAAATAGACTACACCTCGCGTGAATATGGTCGTCCTGAGAATCTTCGACTACTTCATCATGAGGATACGGATGATGATGGAGAAACCGATAGCTGGGTTGATTGTACCAGCTCCCATGACAGAGAATCCAAAAAAATCAAGGGTACTGTTTCCAGTTTCTCACCCTTTATTGTCGTGGAAGAACTGTTCCCACCAGTGGCTGATGCAGGTGCAGATTTTAACACAGTCATATCTACAGGTGGAATGGCCTCCATAACACTTGATGGGTCTGGCTCCACTGATTCTGAAGAAGATGTGTTAACATACAGTTGGAGTGGATCATTCGGGACGGTTTCTGGTGTCACCCCAACCATCTCCCTGCCTTCTGGCTCACATCTGATCACACTCACCGTGGATGATGGATATGAAGGCACTTCCAGCGATGAGCTCACGGTCACCGTTACAGAAGTAGATATTCCTCCTCAAGGTCTGTTGGCCTATTGGCCTGGCAATGGAGATGCACAGGACAAATCTGGGTTCGGAAATCACGGAACCATGCAGGGCAGTATTCAGTATCCAGAGGGTGTGGATGAACAGGCTTTTGGCATGAACAATACTGGCTATGTTAACGCCAGTGTTAGTGACCTACCAGTGGGCAACGCTCCCCGGGCAGTCTCCTTCTGGATGTATACGGATGAAGCTTCTTGGGTGGGTAATCAGAATACAGTTTTCTCCTATGGATTGCCATATGCAAGTCGTTCCTTTGCCCTGGATATGCATAGCTATCCCACGATGGAATTCTATAGTTATGGTAATGATATAATTTTTGATGCTGGTACGCGAGCAACTGGTTGGAATCACATCGTCATTAGCTATGATGCTGATCAAGTTGTAAGCATATATGTAAACAACCAATTGGTTGCTCAGGAAGTAAGACAGATCAATACCGCTGCAACATTGTTGAATATTGGTACATCTAACATCTCGGGAGCCAGCTGGCATTTTAATGGAATGATTGATGATTTTGCATTGTACAATCGTCCCTTAACACCCACTGAGATTGATCAGATGTTTCAAGATCTGAATCCGAACTCCCCACCTATCACTCATGCTGGTGAGCCACAGACAATTGAATGTGTTGTGGAAGAAACCGAGGTAACTCTCGATGGTTCAGCCTCTTCAGATCCTGATGGCGATGAACTTGATTATAGTTGGAGGCTTGGTCCCTTGGAAGTCAGTACTGAACCAACCTTTTCTAGAACGCTGACGCCTGGTTTACACAGCTTTACACTTACTGTAGATGACGGCTTGGTGTCCACCAGTGCCAATGTTGAAGTTGAAGTGATTGCCGATACCGAAGCCCCTGAACTGACATTGCTTGGAACCGGTCCCTTTGGAGTGAATATCCATGGTGTTTGGGATGATCCGGGCTATGAAGCTACTGATGCCTGTGACGCTGAGGTTACTGTGGATGTTACAGGAGCTGTAGATACAGAAATACCCGGAGCATATACTATAACATATATAGCGACGGATGCAGCCGGCCTGGAAACCGAGGTGACGCGCCTGGTTACCGTTATCAATGCGGTTCCAGTAGCCGCCGCCGGTGAAGATCAGGACTTTGATTGCATAGTTGATAACATCGATGTAGTTCTAAGTGGGTCAGGTTCGACGGATGCTGATGGTGATGTTCTCACTTATAGCTGGAGTTTAGGTGAATCAGTAGTTAGCTCTGAAGCAGTATTTACAACCAATCTACCTGCAGGAACTCACCTCTATACGCTCACGGTGAGTGATGGTTTTGATAGTTCCAGCGACATTGTACAGATAACCATCATTGCAGATACCGAACCTCCGTTGATCACTCTGGAGGGCGAAAACCCAATGGATCTGGGACTTTACCTGGAATATGTTGAACCCGGCTATGCTGCATTAGATGCGTGCGGGTCAGAGGTAGTCCTGGGTGATTCAACCGACCTGAATATCAATGTACCAGGACAGTATACTATCACCTACACTGCCACGGATGCAGGTGGAAACATCTCCACGGCAGAACGAATAGTCAATGTGATCAATACGGTTCCAGAGCTTGTCAATGAAGTGAACGGAATTGAACTCTCATATGGTGATAATCTGCTCAGTACTGAAATTGACCTGTCCACTGTCTTTGCAGATGTGGATACAAATGACGTTTTGACCTTTACTTTTAGTCATTCGAATAGTGATGTCGTTGCGGTTACACTGGTGGACTCAATCCTGAGTTTTGAAGCTGTAAATCTGGGCGAATCACTGGTTGAGATATCTGCCACAGATCCCTGGAGTGAAATGGTCACTCAAAGCTTCACCGTCGTAGTAAATGTTACTACTGACCTGGCAGATGCCGTTCTCTTTGCACTTGAAGCGATCAAGATTAATAAGAATGTTGAAGTCTTTAGCGGAAACCTGTTTGTCAACCAGGAATCCAATTCATCATCATCCTGCAATAATGGAGATGATGACGACGAAGATGATGATGAATCTCTGGGAAAAAGAGATCGGCATAATGACGACGACGAGGATGAAGATGACAATCACCATGAACATGAGTCATATGACCTCAAAATTGAAAAGGATGTCACAATTGCTGCGGGTTATATGCTCAAGGCTGATGCAATCCAGATCAAAAAAGACGCAAGCATTAGTAGTGATGTTTATTCCAACCAGCTAGACAATACTGGGGACATCTTTGGGGATATTTATGGGGAAGTTGAAACCCCTCTTTTCGTAAATATGCCGCCTTTCAAAGCAACTGTCCCAGTGGGGCAGGATATCACGGTTCGCAAGCGTGGTGAACTCATCCTGGAACCAGGTAATTATGGGCGTATAACCGTAAAGGAGTATGCAATTTTAACCTTTACTGGGGGCGAATATATAATTACCAAGATTGAATCTAAGAAGAGCAGTCACATTCGCTTCGAAGAAAGTTCAGTGATTGTAGTTGAAGACGAGATCAAAGTTGCCAGGAACGGTTATTTTGGTCCCGCAGGAGGTTCATATATCACTGCGGCAGATATCATCTTCTATGTGGATGGTGATCACCATGCCTTTGAACTCAATGAGAAGGCACTTTTCTATGGGACAGTTTATGCGCCCAATGCAGAGGTGAAGATCAAGAAGGGAACCGCTTTCACAGGCGCTATACTTGCTTCCAAGATTGATGTAGGCAAAGAAGCTGAGATCATCCTTGATAGCTACTTTAGCCAGGCTACAGGACTAGGTAAAAGTGGAAGGGTTGCCTGGGTTGAACCTGAAATGGAAATGGAAATACCAGAAGTTTCAGCGTTGGCAGCCAATTATCCCAACCCCTTTAATCCCAGTACTACTATAGACTTTGCCCTGAGCAAACCTGGTGAAGTAGCACTGAAAATCTATGATATCCGGGGTGCTGAGGTCGAAGTAATTGCCAGAGGCTTTTATGAAGCAGGACATTATACTGTGAACTTCAGTCCTGAAAACATGAGCAGTGGAACCTATCTCTATGTGCTCACCTCAGGCAAATTTAGAGAAGTAAAACGAATGGTATACTTGAAATAACAGATTCCTTCCAACCAAGTTCCAAAGCCCCTGACTTCAAACTCGGGGGCTTTTATATCTCTCAGAGGCTTTTCAGTTTTCGTCTGGTTTTAATTTTTGTGTAGGATACAATTTGCTATCTAATGAATTGGACTACACTCGCACAGCTCGCTGGACCTTGCTTTAGTAATTGGTAACCCCGTCGACAATTGTTTCAAGAACTGTAGGAGGATAGTCCATGTACAGACGTCAAACCAGTCCAGTATTGAATCTATTTAAATTCTGGTGCAGGTGAATTTTTAGCATATATTATAATAGTATTTAAATGGACCAGCATTTGAAAAAATCATGAGTGAAACCACCATATTATTTCTGTCCCAGGCAATAGTTCTTTATGTGCTATTGTATGTGACCCATGCCTTGCGTCGGAGAATCACCATCGCACCACTCTATGTCCTTCTGGGGGCTCTGACCTGGATTATGTGGTGGGTAACGGATGCAGGCGTGAGAATTGAACTGCTGGGACAGTTCATTTTAGTCGGATCAACCCTTTATTTTTCAGCTATTATTGTGACCATCTTTGTGATTTATCTGTTTGACGAGCCCCAGACGACCCGTAGATCAATTGCAATTGTGGTTGGTGTATCGATTGTAGTACCGCTAACCAGTATTGTGATCCGTCTGCATTCATATTTGGATCCAGGCTCAAGTCTTATACACGTACCCTTTCCAGATATCCGTATAAATGTAGCTTCAATTATAGCAACGGTTGTGGATGTTGTTTTCCTGGTTGTTGCCTGGGATTTTTTGGCAAAAAAAGCTCAGGGACTGTCACTCTATCTGCGATCCTTCATAACCTTGCTAGCGGTTTTGTGGATAGATACAATTTGCTTTGGTGTGGGGGCTTTCCTGGGGACAGACTTTTTGGCGAGTCATCTCACAGGGAATCTCATCCTGAGGTTCTTGACACTTTTGGTTCTTTTTCCATTCTTAGGGCTCTACATATTTCTTCAGAAGAGAAGATACCATATTCTTGATGGTGACAGGACTGCAAAACAGGTTTTTTCATATATAAGTAGTATTAAGACAGAACTCAATGACACCAGGGAGACACTGGAGCAGCAGCTTCAAATCAAAAGGCAAATCAAAGAAAACGAACAGTTGCTTCAGACCATGGCCGCCAACTATCCCAAGTCCTCAATTTATGTCATCAAAGGGGATTTGACCATCGCCTTCGCTTCTGGTCAGGCACTAATAAACCAGGAGGGTGATCCCAAACAATTTGAAGGCCAGACAATTCATAGGGTTGTTGGAAAAGAAGCAAAATTAATAGAGGATCACTTTAAAAAGACCTTTACGGGAGAGGCACAAGAGTTCGAACTGTCAATAAACCATGAGTACCACCTGTACAAAACCGTTCCGCTACCTGACGATGAAGGTTTGATCTCCCGAATTTTAGTGGTTGCCGAAGATATTTCAGAACGCAAACAGGTAGAGTTAGCGCTTAGGGATAGCGAATCACTCAAGAGTGCTGTCCTGGACAATTCACCGGTGGGAATCTCAGTGCGGAGTGTCTCAGGAACATTATTGTTGGCAAATCGGGCCTGGCAGAAAATCTGGAATATTTCAGATGACGATTTTGTAAACCGTCTCAACCCCAGAGAGAAATTTTCTTTCACCAAAGCCGACAATTACCTGGGTGACCATCACGAAGCGGTACGCAAAGTTTATGAGACAGGTGGGCACTATTTTGTTCCAGAAGTTCAACCACTAATTCCGGCTGAAGGAAAGGCTGATTGGATTTCGCAATTTTTTTACGCCATCCACGATGAAAAGGGCCGGGTTGACAAAGTGGTCATCCTGACTGAAGATATTTCTGAGCGGAAAAAGACCGAGCATGAATTAATTGGGGCCAAGGATCTCGCAGAGGAAAATGAAACCCGCTTCAAAGCATTGCATAATGCTTCATTTGGAGGGATTGCCATACACGACAAAGGTGTGATTCTAGAATGCAATCAAGGATTATCCGATTTGACCGGTTACTCAGTGGATGATCTGTTAGGAATGGATGGCCTACTACTCATTGCCAGCTCACATCGTGAAATGGTCATGTCTCAGATTGTCGCGGGCTATGAAAAACCATATGAGGCGCGAGGTGTCAAGAAAAATGGAGAGGAGTATCCCCTGCGGTTGGAAGCCAGAGGTATTCCTTATAAGGGCAAGCCAGTCAGGGTTGTAGAATTCCGAGATATATCAAGTGAAAAACTAGCTGAAGAAGCACTAAGCAATAGCCACGCAAAACAGAAAGCTATGATTGAAAATATTTCAGATGTTATTTCAATTCTGGATAACAAAGGAATTATTCGCTATGTCAGCCCCAATGTCGAGAAATGGTCGGGATGGAAACCAGAGGACCTCATTGGCCAAGAAACCTGGAAGCATATGCACCATGAGGATATTGGTAAAATTGAGCGATCCTTTGGTAGGGTGACACATGACACAGATATGATAGTTACTGATTTCTATCGTTATCAGAACAAAAATGGAGAGTATAGATGGATCGAGACTACAGTGACCAACCGTTTTTCTGACAAGAACATAAATGGTCTCCTGCTTAGCTCTCATGATATCACCGACCGTATTACAGCGGAGGAAGATCGTCACAGTCTGGAAGCCCAACTCCGCCAATCCCAGAAACTTGAAACCGTTGGAACCATGGTTGGGGGTGTTTCTCACGAGTTAAACAATGTTCTACAGAGCCTGTTCCTCTATGGTGGATTGGTTCAGGATGAACTACCTGATAACCCGGAACTAAAGGCAAATTTTCAACACTTGCTCAAAGATGGAGAGCGTGCCAGGGATATCGTAAAACAAATCCTCACTTTCAGCAGGAAAACCAGGGCAGAAATGAAGCCCAGAGCTCTGCATAAACTTGTGGTAGAAGCGTTGGCACTTCAAAAGACCTCTTTCCCACATAACATCGAAATCAGGCAGGATATTGAGGTCTCCAGGGGAATGGTTTTATGTGACAAGACCCAGATTCATCAGATTGTGATTAACCTATGTAACAATGCCTTACATGCCATGGAGTCTGGTGGTGTGCTCAGTATCAGTCTCAAACAAATCATGACCACTTTGACCAAGGATGAACCAGATACCAGGGTGTTGGAACTGAAAATTAGTGACACCGGTAAGGGAATGAGCCCCCAGACCATGGAAAGGATTTTTGATCCATTCTTTACCACCAAGGAGATAGGCCAGGGGACCGGACTTGGGCTCTCTGTTGTTCACGGAATTGTTGAGATGATGGAAGGCCAGATTGCTGTGTCCTCAGAGCCAGGTGAAGGAACAACTTTTCGCATTCTATTCCCCCTGGTTGAGGCCGTCGAAGAAGGACAGCAACCAGACCAGGAGTTTCCCGATGCAAAACTGGACAATACAATATTGTTGGTTGATGATGAGGCAAGCATAAGGCGGGCAACATTGACGGCCCTGACCCGCAAGGGTTTTAGTGTTGATGTCGCTGAGGATGGACAGCAGGGGCTGGAGTTATTTGAACAAAACCCTGACAGATATGATCTTATTGTTACCGATCTTTCTATGCCAGTCATGTCAGGAACAGATCTGATAATTGCCATTCGAAAAACAGGATCTTCAATTCCCATCATTTTATCAACAGGAGAACTTGGTATTCAAGACAAAGAGGGCTTGGAAGATTTATGTATTACTGGATTAATCCAAAAGCCCTGGAGCGTAAAACAGCTCATGGAAAAGATTCAGGAGACACTTGGCTAGTTAAAAAATGAGCTCAACTAATAGTGATTCAGGTATAACTTGGTTTCAATAGATAGATTATTTTTTTTAATTCTTCAGTAGGGGGAGACTTCAATGATCTGTTTCAGGTCGCAATTTCTAGCACTAATACTTCAGTTGCTATCAGTCAATATGCATGCCGGTGCAGGCACAAAAGAAATCATACGGAGCGTTGAAAATAATCTACTTCCCGCTGTTCTGATTGCAGGTGAACCGACGCTCAAACTTGAGGATCGGATGGCTCACTATCGCGTGCCAGGTATTGGTATAGCTGTCATAAAGGACTTCAAGTTGCATTGGAGTAAGTATTATGGTGTTATGGATTCAGAAACCAATCAACCGGTGAGCTCTCGCACCAGATTCAACGTGGGATCGCTCAGTAAGGGGCTGGCAGCACTAACTGCCTTGAACCTGGTTGACAATGACATCCTGAAAATTGATGATAATGTCAACATACAATTGGTTTCCTGGAAAATTCCTGAAAATGAGCTTAGCAAACAGGGAACCATCACCCCTTTGCTCCTGATGAACCATAGTAGTGGAATTATGCATAGCCCTGCATTTGGCTATACGAGAGACGCCCTGCCAAATTTAATTCAAGTTCTTGATGGTGGCGTTGCCGTAAGGGAGAAAGCTACGATAGTGGACAAAGTTCCGGGTACAATTTTCCAGTATTCGAACCCTGCCTTCGGCGTGCTCCAGCTATTATCTACTGATTTAACACAACAAAATTTTCCAAGGCTTACCCAATCCCGTATTTTCAAACCGCTGAAAATGAAAAATACTACTTTCCAACAGCCCCTGGCTGGGAAACACCTGAAGTATGCTGCATCGGGTCACTTTCGAAGTGGGGAAGTGCTTCCTGATAAGCGCTATTATCATCCCAATATGGCTGCCGGTGGTTTGTGGAGTACACCGGTTGATTATGCAAAATTTGTGATTGAGCTCCAAAAAAGTGTTCTGAGCCGTTCGAACAAAATAATTAGTCCAGAAACTGCCAGGGCTATGTTATCACCTCATGTTTCTGGAAACTACGGTTTGGGCGTATTCCTGAGGGAAATGGAAGGAGAACAAAATTATTTCGGTCACATGGGAGATACTCGGGGATTTTTCGCGGGTTATATCGCTCACATGACTGATGGATATGCAGCCATCATATTTACCAACTCTCAAAACGGTGCAAGTCTGATTCGTGAAATCATGGGCAGTATTGCTCAAGTCTATGGATGGGAAAAATATCTGCCACCTGAACACAAGGTGGCTGAGCTGGATCAGGAAGCTATGGGTCGCTATTGTGGCCAATATGCTCTGGGCTCCGATGATGGCTTTGAAGTTCGCCTTCAAGATGGAAGCCTACATATTGATGCCTATGATGGGATGCAGCTTTATCCTGTTGATTCTGCTAGATTCATCACGAAATTTCGTCCCGGCCACATCGAATTCTTTCTACATGAGAATTCAGATTCAATTTCTGCCGAGTTTCATTTTGCCGATGATCTTGGTCGATTCATTGGTGCACCAAAACAAGTACGCAGAATGCAGCATGGGGAATACCTCCCCTCGGATTTGTTACGGGATGATCAGATTGCATTGGCAATCCAGGGCTACCAAAAAATTCGGGATCTGAACCCAGCGGATCCCGCCATCTCAGAAGATCGTCTGAACAGATTGGGGTATGCTTTAATGGGGAACCAAAAGCTCGAGGCAGCCCAGGCTATCCTTCACCTCAATGTTGAACTCTACCCGGAATCAGCCAACTGCTATGATAGTCTTGCAGAATCGTACATGAAGCACGGAGACAATGAATCCGCAATTGCTTATTATAGAAAAGCACTCGTGTTGAATCCAAACAGCGCAAATGCAACTCAGATGCTCAAAAAATTGGGCTGGAAGAATTAGATGCCATTTTTTGGGTCAGTACTTGAAAACCGTAAGGTTTTAATGCTGGAAACATTGGTTTGATCAATTTGTCCAATTTCATTCTGTGGTGTGAATAAACTTTGAAGAAGGGGAGAAGTTCGCCGAAAAGAAATATAGGGATTGTATTGCTATTGATCCATTGCATTACATATGGGGCAATATAAAATAAGGGTGGGGTACGTCTTGACTGCCCTTATCTTAAACGTAGAAAGCGGTCAAGTCGTAACGCTGACCATTTTCACCAAAACCAGGGGTTCCATGGTAAATACAGGTACAAAGGTCACTCATAGTTTGATCGGCCTGCATAGTGTTACAACTCAGATAAACTATAACTGGATTATTCATGAATAGTGGCTCAGTATCCTTTTCAAATTTCAGCCGTTCATTTAAACTGCTGGTAATCTCACTCCAACTCCTTATCACACCAGTCTTGATACAGGCTGCTGCTGATGGAATTGTTGAGGACTTGCAAAATTCACTTCGAGAAATGAAGGTCCTTTTGAGGAGCCAGCCTGAACACGCTCAGTTATTATTCGACTCTTTAAAACATGAAGCATCTATGCACAAAGGTGAACTGGTCCAAGGTTATATTCAATTTTATGAAGGACTATTCTTGAAGGTTCAGAGAGAAGATGATCTGGCCTGGGAGGCCTATTCGCTTACACTCCCCATTGCCCAAAAGCACAATGATTACTATCTCTTGGCATATGTCACACGTGAAATGGGTTCGTTCAGAAATCAACTGGGAGACCACGTAGGGGCCATCGAATATTATTACGAATCCATCGCCGCGGGTGAAAAGGTAGATGCCTTTAAAGTGATGGGCGCCAGTTATTCCCTGATCGGGAACCTATTCAGAGTGCTGGGTGACTATTATCAAGCTATTGAGTTCACCCTGTTGGCCGAGCAAAATTATAGCAAAGCCGGATATGAAGAAGGCCGTGCCTGGATACTGTATACACTGGGTATGATTTATCTGGATTTAAACATTTATGAAGATGCCTTGACATATTTAGAAAAAAGTCTTGTTGCATATGATCAGGTGGCCCTGGAAACAGGCGATAGTCTCGGGATTGCAATCTGTAATGATCAAATTGGCAAGGCTATGTATGAAAAAGGCGAATTGATCAAAGCCCAAAAAAGTTTTGCCAGATCAAACAAGATTTACACGCTGACCAATCAAATTCATGGAAAATCTATTACCTTCAAAAATATGGGAAAAGTTGCCTATAAAATGGAAGAGTATGATCGCGCCCTGGATCTTCTCAGACAGGCTTATGAAAATAGCACAGCAGTCAATGCGGTATTTGGATTGTCCACCATTTATGAGTTCGTCGGGAAATCCTTATACGCAAAGCACCAATATCAGGCGGGTATTGATAGTCTGGAGTTGGGGCTTAAGTATGCAAAAATCTCTAAGCAACGTCCAATCCAGAAGAATTTGTATGGGACCCTGGCTCAGATGCACTATGAACGGGGCCATGAAGAAATAGCCTTTAAATATTTTATCAGGCAGGCAGAGCTGGCTGATTCACTCTCCGAAAAAACAGCATCTCTGAAGCTGGCAGGTCTGAATATCTATGAGATGGAACAACGCCGACAAAAAATTCATGATCTGGAAATTCAGAATCAATTGTCAGCCTATGAGATTCGGCGTCAACGTAATATCCAGATGTTTTTACTGCTGGGAGGGTCGGTAGCTATCCTCTTTTCGCTGCTGGCAACCTATCTGTATTATTCTAAGCGAAAAACTCTCATTCTGGTTGAAGAACAGCGTGGGGAACTGGAACAGCTGGTAGCCACCAAGGACAAGTTTTTCTCAATCATAGCCCACGATCTTCGTGGACCCCTGGGGATCACAATGCAGACCCTGGAAACTATTTTGGAGATGTTCCCTGAAATGTCCAGAGATGAAATTTTTGACATGTTGAAAGCCCTGGATAGCACCTCAACCACCACCTTCAAGCTATTGGAAAATTTGCTAATGTGGGCCCGACTGCAATCTGAAACCCTCGTCGCCAAACCTCAACACGTTGATGTACACGCGTTGATCGAAGCAACACTGGAAATGAATCAATCCCGAGCTGCAAAGAAGGGTGTCCAACTGGAGAATCATGTCAATTCTGGGCAATTTAGCCACACTGACTCTGACATGCTGGCTACCATTCTCAGGAATCTGATCTCAAATGCCCTCAAATTTACTTCAAAGGGCGGTACTGTTGAAATTTCTGCCACCAGAATGGAAGCCACCATCCAGATTGAAGTAAAGGATACTGGCATCGGTATACCAGAATCTAAACTACCTCAAATGTTCACGGTGGGTAACAAATTTAACCGCAAGGGAACTGCTGGCGAAGAGAGCAGTGGCTTGGGTTTGATCCTGGTAAAAGAGTTTGTAGAACTCCAGGAGGGAACGATTCAAATTCAGTCTGTTGAAGGAGAGGGGACACGCGTCTCCTTTACCATCAGAGCTGGAGAAAAGCGCCCCCTGCTCTAATCCACCTCTAAGCCTTCATTCTGGTATGGATCAATTTAACATAGGCATATACCACCGGTAGACAAACCAGGTACATGAGGATGCCATACACTCCTGAAGGCAGGCTCAAAACAGATAATCCTTCACTGCTTGGTAAAATGAGATTTCCTACTGTAATACCAACTGTGGCATTCTGAATACCCGTAGCAATAGCAACAGATACAGCCTGGGCTTCATTCATTTTAAACAAATGAGCACTTCCATAACCCAAGAGCAACATTACAACAATGAGAGTTACAATACTGGGTCCCAGAACGGTGACATTATTGATGAAGGCTTCCCATTCACTTGATAAGGCACCGATAACGATAATTACAAACAACAAAGCGGATATTTTGCTGGCTTTTGGCTCAAAAGAAGCGGTGAAGTTTTCTGCCTTATGGTGAACCAGCAGACCAATGGCCACTGGTATGGCAGTGATCAGGAACATGGTAATGCCCAGGGACAAAACATTAATATCGGGTGCTTCCGCACCCATAAAATGGTGAATGGAAAAGCCGGTAATCAGTGGCAAGGTAATCACAGTAACAATACTTACTACCGCAGTATATGAAATAGAAAGTGCTGTGTCTCCCTTGGCCAGTTTGGTGAGAATGTTGGATGTGACTCCACCAGGACTACAGGCCAGAATCATGAGACCCACCGCCATTTCACTGGTTAACCCAAACAAAGTGATGAGCCCGAATGCAACCAGGGGTAAAAGCACCATTTGGTTGATGATACCAACTGCAAAAACCTTGGGTTGTTGCGCTACATTTTTGAAGTCATTGAGAGTCAGACTCAGACCCAGACTAAACATGATAAAGACCAGGGATAGTGGTAAGATAATATCGATAATCACAGTGGACCTCCGATTATTCTATGCATTGATTTGTGGTTGATATCCGGCAGACAAACATGAACATTTAAACGAACCCGTCGCCTCACAATCCAAATCCAATTTTTGTCCCAGATACCCTATAAACTAGCCCTGTATTTGTTAAAGGCACGTTTTAAATCTAATCCCAATAACATACCTGTTTGTGCGTCAGTTCATGTCCCTTGCGATGACAAACCGGATGAAATTCTGGGACTAAAAACTGATGATTGCAAACTTATGGACGATAATATGGAGGGGTGTTCAAGGGATGAGCGAAAGAGCCGTAAATATACTCCTGTCAGCAAGCTTAACTGCAGTTGATTTTGTTTTCAAGAAATTCTGATAAATCACTCTAATTCAATCCTCCCTGAGCAATCAGCATAAAGTTTTATGTGTAAATTGATAGTATTGATTAATAAGTGAGATGAATTGATGAAATCTGAACCCAATTACAAACCGAATGCAAATTCCAAAACTGATTTTCAGAAATACATTACGTTCATTTTCCTTACATGGACGATTGTCCTGGGGTTGACCCTGACCTGGGCCATTGTTCGCGATATACGAAATGCTGAGCACAGTGCCCTAGAAGCAGCCAGATCCCAGATTGAGAAAGATATTTTATATCGACGCTGGAATGCAGGCCATGGGGGTGTGTATGTACCAGTAACCGAATCCACACCACCAAACCCAAATCTTACTTCAGTGATTGAGCGCGATATTGAAACACCCTCAGGCAAGCAGCTCACATTAATGAATCCGGCATATATGACACGACAGGTGTATGAATTGGCTGGTTCAAGGGGACACCTAACCAGCCTCAATCCACTCAGGAAAGAGAATAGGGCCGATACCTGGGAAAGCGGGGCTCTGCAAGCATTTGAACAGGGAGTACAGGAGACGTCCTCAGTGGAAACTTTACAGGGTGAGCAGTATCTGCGACTCATGCGACCCATGCTTACTGAATCTGGTTGCCTTAATTGTCATGCTGATCAGGGATATGAAGCTGGTGATATTCGTGGAGGCATCAGCGTGGCAATACCACTGGCACCTTACGAACAAATTGCAGGAAGACAACGCCTGCGATTGGCCACTGGTTTTGGAGTGGTTTGGCTCATCGGATGCAGCATTTGGGGGGTAGGGTTACGGCAAATGCGCATTCGCAACGATGAGCGAATCAACATCATGAGAAATCTCAAGGAAAGTGAAAGTAGACATCGAACCATATTGCAAACTGCCATGGATGGGTTTTGGCTAGTGGATGTGAATGGAGTCCTGGTTGATGTGAACGATAGTTATTGCCGAATGAGTGGTTACACACGAGGTGAACTCCTTGGAATGAAAATTCCTGACATAGACGCAATGGAATCTCCTGCGGTTACCGGCGACCGTATTGCCTCTATACGCGAGCTGGGAAATGAGAGATTCAAGACGCAGCACAGGCGAAAAGATGGAAGCATATTTGATGTGGAAGTCAATGTCCAGTTTCAAATTCTCGAGGAAGAACGTTTTGTAGTATTCATAAGAGATATTTCTGAGTCGCGCAAAGCGGAGAAAATTATTGAAGCTATCCAAGAGAGAACATCAAGAACAACAGGTGAAGCCTTTTTTCGCGAATTGGTCCAATGCCTGGGACAACATCTGGAAGTTCAATACTCCTTTATAGCGAAATTGCGATCTGATGAAAGCTCAAGAATTCTAGCGGTCTGGGATTCGGGAAATTTTGGCGAGAACTTCAACTATGAGCCAGCAGGCGCTCCCTGTAAGGAAGTAGTTAGCGGTAACACCAGGATTTTTCAATCGAAGGTGCAGGAATCATTTCCGGAAGATGAACTGTTTGTTGATTTGCAGGTTGAAAGTTATATGGGAACCCCACTCCAGGATGCTCAGGGGCATACGATCGGATTGCTGGTAATTATGGATGTCAATGCGATGGAGGATGTAGATCGCAAGAAACATATCTTGGAAGTTTTTGCAGCCAGAGCAGGTGCAGAGTTGGGCCGTCATGAAGCTGAAATTGCCCTGAATATTAGCCAGGAGAAATATCGGATCGTTTATGAGAATATGGCTCAGGGTGTCTTCTACCAGATGGCTTCCGGTGAATTAATTGATGCAAATCCTGCTGCTCTGGCAATGTTTGGCCTCAGCGAGGCTGAACTAATCCATCAACCTCCGGAAAATTTTCAGTGGGACACCATTCATGAAGATGGGTCAACATATGCTCCTGAGGAACTTCCCTCCGTAGTTGCCCTGGCAACAGGACGATCAGTCCTTGATGAAACTCTGGGATTATTTAATCCGGAGCTCCAGGCTTTTGTGTGGGTGAATATGAATGCCATCCCACAGTTCAGAGAGGGTGATGAGAAACCATTCCAGGTGTTTGTGACCATGCACAACATCACACAGAGAAGGCAGGTCGAGGAAAATTATCAAACGCTGTTTCGTGAAATGCTGGATGGATTTGCAATCCACGAGCTGATTTGTGACGATGATGGGAAACCTGTTGACTATAGATTTCTATCCATAAATCCGGCCTTCGAGCGTCTAACTGGTTTAAAGGCGCAAGACATCAGTGGCAAGACAGTTCTTGAAATAATTCCTGAAACAGAACAACACTGGATTGATACCTATGGAGCTGTTGCCCTGACAGGTGATCCCATCTTTTTTGAGAATTATTCCGAAGGTCTCGGAAAGCATTTTCAGGTAACCGCCTTCAGGCCGGCACCAATGCAGTTCGTTACGATATTTGTTGATATAACGGATAGAAAACGGGCTGAAGAGGAGCGTCTTGGTCTGGAAAAACAGCTGATCCAATCCCAAAAGTTGGAGACTGTAGGTACCATGGTCGGCGGGGTCTCACATGAGCTGAACAACGTCCTACAGAGTATGTTTCTGTATGGTGGCCTCATTCAGGATGAACTCCCTGCAGAGAGTGATCTCTATGCAAACATGCAGCAATTGATGGACGACGGTGAGCGGGCTAAAGATCTTGTAAATCAAATCCTTACATTTAGTCGTAAAAGTGAAATGCAGTACAGTGCTCAGGCAATTCACAAGATCGTTTTGAATGCCATCGCCTTTGAACGCGCATCATTCCCACCAAACATAAAAATCGAGGATGAGATTGACCAGCAGTGTGGTAGCATTTTGTGCGATTCAACCCAAATCCACCAAATTGTGATCAACCTTTGCAATAATGCCAAGGACGCCATGGGTTCTCAGGGGGGAACACTAAGTGTCACGCTTACTCAAACCGAAGCAATTATCTATGAAAACAGTGCTGCGGTACCAGTTCTTGAGCTTTGCTTTGCAGATGACGGTCGTGGGATGGAGGAGGCGACGCTAAGCCGGATTTTTGATCCATTTTTTACGACTAAGAGCATTGGTGAAGGAACGGGTCTGGGGTTATCCGTGGTCTATGGAATTATTCAGATGATGAAGGGCAAAATATCAGCCACGAGTATTCTTGGAGAGGGTTCTACTTTTGTGATCCAGCTACCACTTATAGAGGCAGGTACTTTAGCAGCTTCTGATGAGAATACAGAAAAGTATGAACTGGCCCTGGGATCGATTTTGCTTGTGGATGATGAAACCAGCATCCTTGCTGCCATGCAAAAAGCTCTGAATCGAAAAGGGTTTATGGTTGATACCGCTGCAGATGGGGAACAGGCACTTGCATTATTTTCAGCACAACCCGAGAAATACGACTGGGTTGTAACAGATTATTCCATGCCGGAAATGTCTGGATCTGATTTGACAAAACGAATCAGGATGATTGATTCCAACATCCCCATCATCTTTTCCACTGGAAACATAGATGTAGATGATCAGGAAAATTTAATCGCAATAGGTGTATCCGGCTTTATTCAAAAACCCTGGAGCGTTGGGGAACTATTGGACACTATTCGGGATATCTAATTCTTGCAAGACAACCTTACTGACAATCCCATTAGTTAAGGTAGTCATCCAGAGGGTTGGATTCGCTGGTCTCCAGCGAGAGGATGTAGTCAATTGTGGGTTGATGATAATTCAGTCCAGTGTAATAAGGTTGATTATCATAAGTACTAAAGCGTAAGGGGGTCTGGACATAAAGATAGTCCGTTGTGAGTACTGAGTAGGTGCTGTCCATATTCAGTGAGGACACATTTCCATGTTTGAATGCAACTGCATAACTCATGCTTCCACCTTCCTCGCTCATCAGACAATCGATGACCTCTGAGCCAGTAAGCTGAAGCTCAAGTATATTGTTGTCAAACGGTAGCACACCCACAATATCACCTCTGGAAATGTTCCCAGCTGCAATGGATTGTCGTATTCCTCCAATATTGGTGATCGCGATTTCTGCATAGGGATATGCGAATAGCCAGGAGTCAGTAACCAGACCATGAAGCTCCGTTGAGGGGTTGGGTATGGTTGCACTGGTGTAACCAATTATTTCTCCCAATTCAGCTTCAGTGGCGTTCTGCCAGACATTTACGACTGTTTCAATATCAGGATCAGGGGTCCCATTTCTATTGGCTCCAATGGAAGTCCTTATATCAGTTACTTGTGCATTTTCCCTGTCGTACCACAAATCCAGGCGTGCATAATTGACCAGGTGATCCCCACCCTGAATCAGACCTACATCACCATGTTTTATCTCAGATACGAGTTCATTGCAGTGTCCACCACCGATCATGCTAATACCCAGGGTATGGGCTTTACCTGATAAATTAACCATCTCCCGGCGACATATATGAGCAACACACAGGATGATTTCGGCACCAGCATCCCAGATTTGAGGGACAAATTCATCCAATGCAACCGAATAGCTGATAAAATCATAGTCCTCCACATGGGTAGGAAATGTGGTCGTTGGGGTGCTGGTGGTTGTCAAACCAATGATTCCAACCTTGAGGTCGTTGATATCGGTGATCACGTAGGGCGTGGCAAAACCAGGGACAATGTCTGTTCCCTTAAGACGAATATTGGCTGAGAGGTATGGAAAGTTGGCTTGTTCGACCCGTTGGTACAGTCCACTGACTTTAAAATCAAATTCGTGGTTGCCAATAGCAGCAGCACTGTAATTCATATGGTTCATGACTTCCACCATGGATTCACCTTTAAACCAGGTGGATATGGCTGGTCCAGTCCAATTATCTCCTCCGCTCAGAATGAGAAAGCTGCTGTCATTATATCCTTCTTCATCTTTCCAGATGCCCATCAATTTAGCTGCTCCGTCTGAACCAGAGGATTGCTCCATCCAACCATGTTCATCATTGGTATATAAAACAGTGAGGTCTGGGTCACCAAGGTCTGGTGGCGAGGTGTTGTCACTACATTGAACAAAAAATAACAGGGCGATAAGCTGAGGGAGGCCAACTTTTATAAGTCTATGGAACATGCGCAAGACTCTCCCTTTGAGTTGAAATTTCGTCAGAAGCAAGCAACCTGAAATTGATCGATATCTTCCATTTTACTAGCAATTCAGAACGGTGGAGGATAATGCAAAACAGGCTATTATCAAAAAATTAACTTATCTCACTATGCTTTCAGGGTAAGTTGGTAGATCGTTAGCAAAATTGGATACATCATATGAGAGGAAACCCCATGTTCAGTAATGCCATTGTCAAAACACCAGCAGCAAGTATGATAAATGGTTTGACCACTGCAGGTCTGGGTCAACCCGACTATGAACTGGCCTTGGTTCAGCACCAGAATTACATCTCAGCGCTTAAAAGTTGTGGTGTCAATGTTCACATCCTGGAGTCTGATGAGCGCTACCCGGACTCAACTTTTATTGAAGATGTAGCGTTACTCACACCTGTCTGCGCAATTCTTACACGCCCAGGTGCCCTTTCTCGACGTGGTGAGGTCGCGGGTCTTGAGGAAGTGTTGCTCGAGTATTTCTCAGATATTGAACAAATCAACTCCCCCGGAACTGTTGAGGCTGGTGACATCATGATGGCTGGTTCTCACTACTACATCGGATTATCTGAGAGGACAAACCGGGCTGGTGCTGAGCAGATGATCGCAATTCTTGAAAGATATGGTCTCACAGGATCAATGATTGAGCTGCAGGAAGTTTTACACCTTAAAACGGGTGTAGCATATCTGGAAAATAACAACCTGGTAGCCTGCGGGGAATTTATCAGACATCCGGAATTCAACTCCTATAATATTTTAGAGATTTCAACTGAAGAGAGTTATGCCGCGAATTGTATCTGGGTGAACAACAAAATCCTTATACCCCAGGGGTACCCTATGTCACTGGAAACCATTCAGTCGGCTGGATATGAGGTCTTGGAGATTGATGTATCGGAATTTAGAAAACTGGATGGCGGATTGAGCTGTCTCTCTTTGCGTTTCTAAATTTTGCTAACAGAGACTGCTAAATCGTTTAAAGGTGACAATTTATATCTTAAAAAGCAGTTGCATATTGCTTGCTCGTAGCACATTTTGCGCCATCTAGACGAAACGCAATGGGGAAATCATGAGCGAACAGAAAACCGGTCTTCAGGGAATGATCCAGGAACTTAGAAACAGAAGGGTTTTTCGGGTGGCCGCTGTCTATCTGGGAATTGGTTTTGCCATCCTTGAAGCTGCAGATATTATGGTACCCATGCTGGGCTTGCCAGATATCATACTGATTATCGTATTGGGGATTTTGATGATTGGATTTCCCATCGCGACCATCTTATCCTGGCATTTGCAATTCACTGAAGAAGGAATTCGCCGTTCACCCACATCAGGTGAGAAACACACTCCCAATCAAAAACCATTAACCAGCAATGCGCTCATTATTCTGCTGCTCATTGTAATCACAGTTCTGTTGGCCTACCCACGTTTTGTTGATAAAGATAACCCAGGCGTGCAGACCCCAGTAGCCCTTGAAAACAGGTTGGATCCAAAATCTGTTGCTGTGTTACCCTTTACCAATTTTTCTTCCTCAGACGAAGATGCTTATTTTGCAGATGGCATCCATGACGATATCCTTACCCAGTTATCAAAAATTCATGATTTGAAGGTCATTTCCCGGACAACCATGATCAAATATAGAGATACAGAAAAGGGCATACGGGAGATAGCCACGGAGGTGGGTGCTGCAAACATTCTGGAGGGCAGTGTCCGTAGAGCAGGGAATGCTGTTCGCATCGTAGCCCAGCTTATCAAAGCCAAATCTGACGAACATCTCTGGGCCGAGACCTACGATCGTGAATACGCTGACATTTTCGCAATCCAAAGCGATGTCGCCCGCAAAATAGCCTCCGCACTGAAATCGACACTGACTCCAGAAGAGGAACAGAACCTTGAAATTGCACCTACAGCCAACATGGAAGCCTATGACTATTTCCTCAGAGGAAACACATACTGGTACACCAAAACTACCAAAGAGGGAAATTTAAAGGCCGTGGCCATGTACGACAGAGCGGTTGAACTTGACCCCACTTTTGGATTGGCATTCGCCAGACTCTCCATTGTGCATGCAGTTCTCTATCAGGCATCAGCCTGGGATCCCACACCTGAACGTCGAGAGTTATCCAGAAAGAGCCTTGAAAAAGCACAAGCTTTGATTCCGGAGCACTCTGAAACAAGATTTGCCCAGGGGATCTATAATCTCTGGTGTTTGGAGGATTCAAAGGCCGCCCTGTTGGAGTTTGAGATAGCTGCGCAATTGAATCCCAACAGTGGTGAAATTTTTCAACATATGGGACAGCTCTATCTTTTTGCAGGTGAGTGGGAAAAGTCGGGTGAGTATTTGAACAGAGCTTTTGAGTTGGATCCTCATGATGTGGGCAATGCTGGCTGGCTTGGTGGATATAATTTTCTAAATCGAAATTTCGATAGGGCAGAACTTCTCTATAGAAAAGAATTACATGTGAACCCTGAAATGGCTCAATTATACCGCTGGTATGCTGATGTTTGGGCCTACGGTTTTGGAAATATGCAAAAAGCACTACAGCTATTTGAGGAGGGATCTGTAATGTCAGACAATCCTGAATCTCTCAATGGATACAAGTTCTGGCATGAGTTAAACGCCCGAAAATATGAGCAAGCCATGGTCACCGCTGAATCCCACCCCAACCCTCAATCAACCTTCTATTATAAAAGTATCGCAAATTTCTTTCTGGGGAATCGTGAGATTCAGAGCACCTACCTGGATTCCGCAATGCAGCAGACCATTGATCGAAACTTGATGACAGCCGGTTCTGAAGCATTTCGCCAGGGGCGGATAGGTCTCATTTATGCGTTACAGGGGAGGAAAGATTTGGCAATTGAGGCAGGGCAAAAATCCATAGCCATGACGCCTGTCTCAGAGGATGCCCTCAACGGCCCCGACCATGTTTATCGCCTGGCCGAAATTTATGCCGTATTGGGTGAAACTGAGGCTGCTATTGCTACCCTGGATAACCTCATGTCCTATCCGAACACCACCACCCTGTGGCGCATCAAATTGAATCCATTTTTTGACCCCCTTCGTGAGCACGCTGGATACCTGCAATTACTCGCTAAACATGAGATAACCACCTAAAGATGAGGGAGCAGCCGGGCGAGTTCTATCAATTCATCCAGGAGCTGCAACGTCGGCGTGTGGTTCGGGTTGCCACTGTGTATCTGGGAACTGCCTTTGTCCTGCTGGAGGCCAGCGAGATGATCTTTCCTCGTCTGGGACTTCCTGACTGGACCATAAATGCTGTTTTAGGTCTGCTTGCTCTTGGTTTTCCAATTGCTCTGGTTTTGTCCTGGTTTTTTGAAATCACCCCAGATGGCCTGGCTACTACTCAGCTTTCAGAAACTACTCAGGATAGAACCCAGAAACCCCTTACAAGTAACATCATTATCATTTTTTTGGCTGGCATTATCCTCCTACTACTGGCTGGTCCATCTTTTTGGAATAGCTCTGAGAGCCAAAGCTATCACTCCATAAATCCCAAATCGATTGCAGTCCTGCCCTTCACCAGTTTCAACAGCAAAGCTGAATCACTGGCTTTCGCTGATGGAATCACAGATGTCATTCTGACCCAATTAGCTAAAGTAGGTGACCTGAAAGTGATTTCTCGAACCTCAACCATTCAGTACCGCAATACAGAGAAACCCATCCCGGTTATAGCCGCAGAGCTTGGCGTGGCCAACATTCTGGAAGGTAGTGTGCAACGGGTTGGTGATCAGGTCCGCATTATTGGTCAGCTCATAAGCGCAGAAACAGATGAGCACCTCTGGGCTGAAACTTTTGATCGTGCATATAGTGATGTTTTTGGCGTGCAGACTGAAGTTGCTCGTTCCATCGCCAGTGCGCTTAAGGCATCATTAACCAAGACTGAAGAAGTTTATCTTGCGCAGCAACCAACACAAAATCAGGAAGCCTGGGACCGATATGTCAAATCAGGTATTCTGAGTGGCCAAATGGATGTGAATCGAGATTCGGTGATTGCCCTCCTTGAGGAAGCGATTGCTCTCGATCCTGATTTTACACTGGCTTATGGAAGATTGATCGCGATCTATTCAAATGAATACTTTAACGGATTTGATCCCGATGGTAAGCTCCGAAGGAAAGCCCGGAGATATCTCTCAATCCTTGGCGGATTGGCTCCCGATTCACCTGATTATCACCTTGCGAAAGGGTTCTACCATTATTATTCCGAACGTGATTATACCGCCGCCATATCAGAATTAAGCATTGCTCTCATTCATCAGCCTAACAACAGTGAGCTTTTTTGGGCCATGGGACTGGTAAAAAGGAGAGTGGGTGCCTGGATGGAAGCGGTGGACTATTTTGAAAAAGCAGTCAACCTGGATCCCCGTTCATTTAAAAAGTCGCGCCTCACCGCTGAAACGGCTCAATTGATTCGAGATTGGGAAAAATCAAGGAAATACTTGGAGCAGATGACCATGATTATCGGTCCAGTCCCTGAATTGGTAGAGCTGCGATACTTCTTGACCATATCATCCACAGGTAGCCTGGAGGCTGCTGAGCCAATCCTGAATGAACTTATCCAGGAATATGGGGCAGAAGAGATGGCTCCGGCTCTGGAAATGAAGGCTTATCTATCCAGAGATTTTCAGACCTGTCTTGATCTGGTAGATGATGATGTTGAAGGCGTACCAGAGGAAAAGCTTGAGGCTAAAGCACTTTACTTCAGGTTGGATGGTCAATTGGACTCATCAAGGCACTACTATAACAAATTGCTGAGGGGAGATATTGCGGCTATTGAGAGAGACCCCGACTACTGGGGCAATTATCTTACACTAGCGCTTTCACAAGCCGGTATTGGAGATATTGACGGTGCGAGAAAATCAATTGAAAAACTGAACTCATTCAATGCTGTAATGTCAGATGCAATGACGGGGAATCTTATCAGAGATGAGATGGCCAGCCTCTACATTATGATTGGGGACTATGAGAAAGCGCTTGATCTGATGGATCAAACCCTGGCTGCTCCAGGTGAGTTCTGTCTTGCCCTGCTCATGCTGGAACCCATATATGATCCGCTCCGAGAATTGCCCGGGTACAAAAGTATAATAGAGCGATATGAGGGTCAACTTCAACCCGATATAATTTTCTAGGTCAGGTGCACATGAGTCTTTTTGAATATATAATGGTTCTTACTTCCATACTTATTGGTCTTGGTATTGCTGAATTACTATATGGATTAGTTCGTATGCTGCGCACTGAGTTCTCGGAAAAATTCTTTCTACCCCAATCGATCTGGGCCGTCTTTATATTTCTTCACTTAATTATGATCTGGTGGTCTCGTTGGGATTTACGCGAAAATTTTGAATGGAATATCCTTCAGTTACTACTCTCACTCACCGGTCCAATTTTGCTATTTATCCTGGCTGGACTGATCTTTCCTCAGAACAAAAACAGCAGGGATCATTATTATCAACAGCGAGACAGCTTTTTCAATATTCTCATTGTTGTGCTTGTGGTCGATAGCTGTCACGAAGTCCTCATCGAAGGTTCAAATATCTTAAGTCTGGTAAATCTTCTCATTTTTATGATGCTGTTGTCCAGTGTGATTGCTCGTTTTTCATCACGAGATTGGGTGCATACGATTTCTGCTTTAATTTGCATATTATCAGTTGGTTTCTTTGCTGCCATGACGGTGTTCAGCCTGAGTTAACCGTAATATCAGTTGGCAGTATCGGTCGTGCAATCTGGCCGAATGGTATCAATTCGTGTTGATTCTGGCACGGAACCCCATAAATGCCACTTGACTAAAGGGGAGCAGCTTCCAATATTCATGGTTTAATCTATCAAGTGAGAGGAATCCCATTTTGTCATCCCCAATCAAAA